>CALAUK010000093.1 GCA_937892135.1 uncultured Clostridia bacterium
TTCTCTTAACTCCCATACCGCTATTTTGGCACGAACTATGAATATCCCTGCAATAATAGGGGCGGACCTTATCTCAAACGAATACATTGACGGTGATTTGGCGGTTATAGATGGTTTCAACGGGATGATTTATATAGAACCCGATGAAGAATTCCTTAAAGAGAGTTATCAACGGCTGAAGGAAGAACGAGAGAAAAAGGAGCTTCTTCAAACATTAAAAGGGAAAGAAAATATTACACTTGATGGAAAAAAGATTGAGCTTTTCGCCAACATAGGCAACATCAAGGATGTATCACTTGTTCTGGAAAACGATGCTAATGGAATAGGGTTATTCAGGAGTGAATTTATTTTCCTTGAGAAGAATACCTTTCCTTCTGAAGAGGAGCAATTTGCTATATATAAAAGCGCAGTCGAGACTATGGCAGGAAAAAAGGTTATAATAAGAACTCTCGATATAGGCGCTGATAAAAAGGTTAACTATTTTAATCTCAAGCAAGAAGAAAACCCTGCACTGGGCTTACGTGCAATAAGATTATGTATTAAGCGACCTGATATTTTTAAAACGCAACTACGAGCACTCCTGCGAGCGTCTTACTATGGAAATCTTTCTATAATGTTTCCTATGATTACTTCCTTAAAAGAAGTTTATGATGTAAAGAAAATAGTTTATCAGACGGCAACGGAGCTTGAAAGTCAAAATATAAACTATAAAATTCCTGAAATGGGGATTATGATTGAAACTCCCGCATCGGTTATGATTTCAGATATGCTCGCAAAAAAGGTCTCCTTTTTCAGCATAGGCACTAACGACCTTTCTCAGTACACACTGGCAATAGACCGCCAAAATCCCGATTTAGACGACTTTTTTGACCCGCACAGCGAGGCGGTTTTAAGAATGATAGAGCTTGTAGTTAAAAATGCTCACGAGGCGGGAATCTGGGCAGGAATCTGCGGAGAGCTTGGAGCCGACACCAATCTTACAGAAAGACTTCTTAAAATGGGTGTTGACGAGCTGTCGGTTTCTCCGTCTAAAATACTTTCTGTAAGAAAAATAATACGAGAGACTTCTCTATCTTAAAAAGTTCAGGGCAAGCTTTGCCCTGAACTTTTTAGTTTGTCCTTTTTAAACAATTTTATTAGAACTATTATTCTTATTTTGTGCAAAAATACGCCTATTTTTACAAAATGGGAAATTTTTCTCAAGTTTTGGTTGGTTTTTTGTTGACCTTTTTTCAAAAAAATCGTATAATTAAATATGAATATTTTTAATTTAAGGAGAGTTTGATATGAAAAGAGTTTACAATTTTTCAGCCGGTCCCTCAGCTATGCCTGAAGCAGTTTTAGAAAAAGCTGCAAAAGAGATGGTCTCTTATGGAAATTCAGGTATGTCAGTTATGGAAATGAGTCATCGCTCAAAGGAGTATCAGGCTATTATAGATTCAGCATTTTTAAACCTAAGAGAGATTATGTCTATTCCCGAAAACTACAACATTTTATTTATGCAGGGCGGTGCAACAGCTCAGTTTGATGCAATTCCCTTAAACCTTATGAAAAAGGGATGCGCAGAATTTGTTGATTCAGGAACATGGACTAAAAAGGCAATTAAATTAGCTAAAAAATACGGCGAGGCGCACGTTTTGGCATCTTCTGCTGACACAGCTTATGACCGTATCCCTGAATATAACCCAGACGATATTAAAGAGGATTCTGACTATTTTTACATTTGTATGAACAACACAGTTGCAGGAACAAAATGGAACAAGATGCCCGAAACAAAGGGGCTTCCGCTTGTTGCTGACTTTTCTTCCTGTATTCTTTCAGAAGAGTTTGATGTATCAAAGTTCGGCCTTATTTTTGCAGGTGCACAGAAGAACATGGGTCCTGCAGGCGTGTGTGCAGTTATCGTAAGAAATGACCTTATGACTGACTGTATGCCTATTACTCCCGAGCTTTATAACTACCCTGTTAACTTTGAGGCAGGCTCTATGCTTAACACTCCCCCCACATACACAATCTATATGCTAAACCTTGTGCTTGAGTGGGTTAAAGAAATGGGCGGCGTAAAGGCTATGGGCGAAATTAATAAAAACAAGGCAGACCTTTTATACGGCTTTTTGGATTCATCAAAGCTGTTTAGACCCCGCGTTAAAACAGAGGACCGCTCTATGATGAACGTTACTTTCACAATCGGCGACGAGGCTATGGAAAAGCGCTTTGTAGCTGAGGCAAAAGAAAATGGCTTAGTTAACCTTGCAGGTCACAGAATTATGGGCGGTATGAGAGCAAGTATTTATAACGCTATGCCAACAGAGGGTGTTAAATCACTTATCGAGTTTATGGAAAAATTCGAAAAGGAAAACCTTGATAAGGTTATAAGATAATTTGAAAGGAATTGATTTTGATGTTTGAAATTCTTGCGCTAAATAAAATCGCAGAATGCGGTTTGGATAAATTACCAAAAGAAAATTATACTATCACAGATGATGCCACCAAAGATGCAGACGGCATTATTTTAAGAAGCTTTAATATGCACGATATGGAGCTTGGCGCTAACTTAAAGGCTGTTGCAAGAGCAGGTGCCGGCGTTAACAATATCCCGATTGACAAGTGCAGCGAAAAGGGTATCGTTGTTTTTAACACTCCCGGTGCAAATGCCAATGCAGTTAAAGAGCTTACTATTGCGGCATTGTTTTTAGCTTCCCGTGATATAGTCGGCGGAATTAACTGGGCAAAAACTTTAATCGGCGAGGGAGAAAATGTTGCAAAGCTTGTTGAAAAAGGAAAGTCAAGCTTTGCAGGAAATGAGATTTACGGAAAGACCTTGGGTGTTATAGGCCTTGGCGCTATCGGTGTTATGGTTGCAAATGTTGCTCACAATCTTGGAATGGACGTTATAGGCTACGACCCTTATCTTTCTATTGATGCGGCGTGGAGCTTGTCTAGAAAAATCAAAAAGGCAACAGACATTAAAGAGGTTTTTGAAAAGTCAGATTATGTAACACTTCATCTTCCTCTTAACGATTCAACACGTTATATGGTTTCCGACGAGCTTTTAGGCCTTATGAAAGACGGCGCAAAGCTTCTAAACTTCTCAAGAGGCGAATTAGTTGACAATTCTGCACTTTTAAGAGCAATAAATGCAGGAAAGATTTCTAAATACATTGTTGACTTCCCCGCAGAAGAAACACTTAATATGGAAAATGTTATCGCTATTCCCCACCTTGGTGCTTCAACTGAGGAGTCTGAAGACAACTGCGCAATTATGGCGGCTAAAGAGCTTTCTGATTACCTTGAAAACGGTAATATCAAAAACAGCGTAAACTTCCCCAACTGCTTCCTTGACCGTGACCCCGGAACTGAAAGACTTTGTATCTTACACAAAAACATTCCAAATATGCTTACTCAGTTCTCTTCAGCGTTTGCAGAAGAAAACATAAACATTGAGCATCTTGTGAACAAGAGTAAAAAAGACTATGCTTACACTATTATGGATGCCTTGTGTGATGTTTCAAAACTTTCAGAAAAAATCGCCTCGCTTGATGGAGTTATGAAGGTAAGAGTAATAAAATAATTTCAAAAAAACCGCTTTTGCGGTTTTTTTATTTTTCTCTTGTTTTTTTCATATAAATGTGTTAGAATAGTCATACGCGATTTTTTATGGTGGAGGTTTTTATGAAAATTTATGAGCTTTTTATTTTGGCTTTAGGACTTGCGATGGACGCATTTGCCGTTTCAATCTGCAAGGGTCTTTCAATGAATAAAATTTCAGTTAAGTCTATGGGTATTGTCGGTTTGTGGTTTGGTGGCTTTCAGGCGCTTATGCCCCTTATAGGCTACTTTTTAGGCTCAACCTTTGAAAAGTACATAACAAACTTTGACCATTGGGTTGCATTTTTCCTTTTAGGCATAATAGGAATAAATATGATAAGAGAATCCTTTTCAAATGAGGAAAATGAAGCAGACTGCTCGCTTTCTTTTAAGCCGATGCTTACTATGGCAATTGCAACAAGCATAGACGCTCTTGCAGTTGGAATAACCTTTGCGCTTTTGCCTGATGTTAATATCGTTTATGCGGTTTCCTTTATCGGAATAATAACATTTTTAACATCTGCGGCAGGCGTTAAGATAGGAAACATTTTCGGTGTTCGATATAAGTCAAAGGCTGAATTCTTCGGAGGCGCAGTTTTAATTGTTCTCGGAACTAAAATACTTTTAGAGCATTTAGGAATTTTGTTATAAAAAAAAGAAGAACGGATTTTCCGTTCTTCTTTTTTACATTAAATCTATTACCTTTTGCGTAGCCACCATTATTCCGATTTTTGCGGATTCATAAGTAAGTCCGCCCTGAATGTAGGCTATATACGGCTCTCTTATGGGGGCGTCAGCTGAAAGCTCAATAGATGAACCCTGACAGAAAGCGCCCGCCGCCATAATAACCTTATCAGAATAACCCGGCATTTCCCAAGGCTCAGGCTCAGCAAAAGAGTCTACGGGTGCGCCCTTTTGAATTCCCTTGCAGAAAGCTATAACAAGCTCGGGACTTTTAAACTTTATTGAAGTTATTATATCAAGATGCGGCTCCGCTACCTTAGGGCAAACCTCAAAGCCAAGCTTTTCAAAAATTGCTCCGCATAGAAACGACGCTTTAATCGCCTGAGCTACAACATGTGGTGCCATAAAAAAGCCCTGAAGCATAGGCCTGTTCTGATTTAAAGTAGCACCGCACTCCTTGCCCGCTCCGATTGAAAAAAGCCTGTCTGCCGCAAGATTTACGTATTCTTTCTTTCCTGCGATGTAGCCACCTGTGTTAGCAAGTCCACCGCCGGGATTTTTAATAAGTGAGCCTGCTACCAAATCGCCCTTTGGCTCTCTTGTGTCTGCAAATTCGCCATAGCAGTTATCTACTATGCAAACGATGTTTTCATTTATGCCGTGAACAAAATCTATGATTTCATCTAAAAGATCCACAGAAAATGTGCTTCTCCATGCATAACCCTTTGAGCGCTGCATAATAACTGCACGAACGCCGGGCTTTGAAACCTCTTTTTTAATGGCTTCAAAATCAGGGTTTCCGTCTTCTTTTAAGTCCACCACATTATAGTTTACGCCGAAATCAGCAAGTGAGCCTGTGTTATCGCCTTTTTTGCCTATAACACCCTCTAAGGTATCATATGGTTTTCCCGTTACGGCAACAAGTGTGTCACCCGGGCGCAAAACCGCCCACATAGCAGTTGAAATCGCCTGAGTTCCCGAAATTATATTATGCCTTACAAGCGCGTCCTCTGCGCCGAAAATATCTGCATAAATATTATCTATTGCTTCCCTGCCCAAATCGTTATATCCGTAGCCTGTTGTCTGCGAAAAATAAGCCTCGCTCACTCTGTGGTCCGAAAATGCCTTTAAAACTCTTGCCTGATTTATAAAAGCTGTTTCGTCAACCTTTTTAAAGTGCTCCAAAACCTCTTTTTCGGCTTCTTCTGCTAAGGACATCACCTTATCTGATATGCCAAAATTTTCTTTTATGTAGTCTTTAATGTTCATTTTATCTCCTCAAGCGGCTCGATTCCCATTTTTGCTAAAATCTCTGCCGTCTTTGCCTCGTCATCAACCTTAAGCACGCCGAAAGCCTCGTGAGACTTTGCTCCAACAAAAGCATACATATACTCAATTCCTACTCCGCCCTCTTCAAGCTTTGATAAAATTTTCGCCAGTCCCCCGGGAACGTTTTCCATAGAAATTGCAACAACCTCTGTTGTTTTAACAACAAAGCCGTTTTCTCTTAAAACTTTTTTTGCCTCATCGGGTTTATCCACAAGAATTCTTAAAATACCAAAATCTGTTGTGTCAGCCAAAGAAAGTGCGCACATATCAATAGAATTTTCTGCAAGAATTTTAGAAAGTGTCGCAATTCTTCCCTTTTTATTTTCAATAAAAACCGAAATCTGTTTAACGCTCATTTTCTTTGCCTCCTTAAATAAGTTTTCTGTTATCGATAACGTGAACTGCCTTGCCCTCGGAACGTGCAATGCTCTTAGGCTCAACTAATTTAATCTTAGCCGCAATACCTAATGTGCTCTCAATTGCAGACTTAATCTTTCTTTCAAGCGCCTCGATACCTTTAATCTCGTCAGTTAACATATCCTCAGAAAGCTCAACCTGAATTTCAAGAGTGTCAAGTGTTCCTACTCTGTCAACAATAATCATATAATAAGGAGAAGTTTCGCCAAGCTTTAACAAAACGTCTTCTATCTGCGACGGGAACACATTTACGCCTCTTATAATAAGCATATCGTCACTTCTGCCCTGAGGCTTGTTCATTCTTATAAATGTTCTTCCACATTCGCACTTTTCATATTTCAGAGAAGTAATGTCTTTTGTTCTGTAACGGATAAGAGGAAGACCCTCTTTTGTTAGTGTTGTAAACACTAATTCACCTAAGCTTCCCTCAGGTAAAACCTCACCTGTGTCGGGGTCTATTATTTCTGCAATAAAAAAGTCTTCGTTTATGTGCATACCGCACTGATGCTCACATTCATAAGAAACGCCCGGGCCTATAATCTCGCTTAGACCGTATATATCATACGCTTTAATGTTAAGACGAGACTCGATTTCTTTTCTCATTTCCTCAGTCCAGGGTTCAGCTCCAAACACGCCCGCCTGAAGCTTACATTCTTTTTTAATGTCTATTCCCATTTCCTCCATAGTCTCTGCTAAAAAGAGCGCATACGAAGGTGTACACATAAGGTGAGTTGAACCAAAGTCAAGCATTGTCTGAATCTGCCTTTTTGTGTTTCCCACAGAAGCAGGAATTACAGATGCACCAACCTTTTCCGCTCCGTAGTGAGCACCAAGGCCGCCTGTGAATAATCCGTAGCCATAGGAAATCTGTGCAAAAGATTCTTTAGTCATACCTGCAGCAGTAAATGCACGGGCAACAATCTCTTTCCACATTTCTATGTCATTTTGAGTACAGCCTACAACTGTCTGCTTTCCTGTTGTTCCGCTTGAAGCGTGAATTCTTACAATCTCACTCATGGGGCAAGCAAACAAACCGAAAGGATATGTATCTCTTAAATCCTGCTTTAAGGTAAACGGAAGAAGCTTTAAATCATCAACAGATTTAATATCTTCAGGCTTTAAACCTATTTTATCCATTTTATCTCTGTAATGCGAAACATTATCATATACTCTTTTAACAAGGCTTACCAAAAGAGCCGACTGCTTTTTTCTGATCTCCTCGCGGCTCATACATTCCGCACTTTCATTCCAATACTTTGCCATAGTTACACTTCCTTAAATTAAATGTTATATCCTGCCTCAAATGCCTTTAAGTTAGCCTCTAAAAACTTCTCGGGCACATTTTTTCTTATTGCCTCAAGCCAAACCTCTTTTTTGATTTCGCTTTTGCTTGCCAAAACGCCTATAAGTGCCACATTAACGGCCTTTTTGTTTCCTGCGCTTTCTGCAATCTTTAATGCATCAACGGGAATAATATTATTAAAGTTGTTCTCAAGCTTTTCTATAATATCTTTTGTATACTCCGCCGCGCCGACAATAACGGGCATAGGGTCAATCTGCTGAGTATTAACTATCATTTTGCCTGTGCCTTTTTTAAGATATGACGCATAACGGAACGCCTCAAGCTCTTCAAAGGATAAAATAATATCAGCTTCGCCCTTTGAAATAATCGGAGAGTAAACCTTTTTGCCGTACTTAACATAAGTTACAACGCTTCCGCCTCTCTGACTCATTCCGTGAACCTCAGAAATTTTAACATCAGCACCGGTGTCTAATGCAACAGAGCCTAAAATTCTGCTTGCCAGAAGTGTTCCCTGACCGCCGACACCAACTATCATTATACTTTTAATATCGCTCATATTATTCACCCACCTTCTCTATTGCATCAAACTTACATATATTCATGCAAAGTCCGCATCCGTTACAAAGTGATTCATCAATAGAAATAACTCCGTCTTTAATTCTTATTGCGGGGCATCCTATTTTCATACACATCTTGCACTTTTTACATTTCTCTTCGTTTATAACGCATCTTCCGTCAAACTTAACGCTCTTAAGTAGTGCGCAGGGGCGCTGAGAAATAATAACAGACGGCTCGCCCGAATTAATTTCCTCTTTTACAACCTTTTCAAAAGTCTCAAGGTCAAACGGGTCTGCCACGCGGATACGATCTTTTGAAACGCCAACCGCTTCTGCCAGCTTAATTAAGTTAACACGGCTTGCTTCTTCGCCCTTTATTGTATATCCTGTTGTGGGATTATGCTGATGGCCTGTCATACCTGTTATTGAGTTATCTAAGATAATAACTGTTCCGTGGCCGTGATTGTAAACCATATCAATAAGGCCTGTTATACCTGAGTGAATAAATGTTGAGTCGCCGATAACAGCAACAGTCTTTTTAGACGCATCTTCACCTAGTGCCTTTTCCATACCGTGCGCCATACCAACGCTTGCGCCCATACAGATAACAGTGTCTATGCTGCCAAGCGGCGCCTGAGCTCCTAATGTGTAACAGCCGATATCACCGCAAACAGTAAGGTTTAATTTCTTTAAAACATAAAACATTCCTCTGTGAGGGCAACCGGGGCACATTACAGGAGGTCTTACGGGAGCGGTTTCACTTAATTCTACAACCTCTGCCCCGTCTTCAGCAAAAACTGCCTTTTTAATCATTTCGGGAGTGTACTCTCCAAGAAGAGAGAAGTTTTCTTTTCCCGAAACAGCTATACCAAGAGCCTTACAGTGTTTTTCAATAATCGGGTCAAGCTCTTCTATAACAAAAATCTTTTTAACCTCTTTAGAGAAATCCTCAATCGCCTTTTCGGGCAAGGGATTAACCATATCAAGCTTTAAGTAAGAAACTCTGTCTCCCAAAGCCTCTTTTGCATACTGATATGCTATACCTGCGCAGATAACGCCGATTTCAGCTTTGTTGTCTTCTTTTTTTGCCATTGTCTCAGATAGAGCTAAAAGCTTTTTTGTTCTTTCTTCAACAACAACGTGACGTAGTCTTGCGCCCTGAGGCATCATAACATATTTGGGAATATCTTTTTCATAAGGCTTTAAAGCGCCTTCTTCTCTGTCGTTTAATTCAACGATGCTCTGCGAATGTGAAACTCTTGTTGAAAGTCTTATAAACACAGGAGTATCGTATTTTTCGCTTATATCAAAAGCCATCTTTGTAAACTCTTTACACTCAGAGCTGTCCGAAGGCTCAAGCATAGGTATCTTTGCCGCCTTTGCATAGTGTCTTGAGTCCTGCTCATTCTGCGAAGAATGCATTCCGGGGTCATCTGCTGTGCAGATAACAAATCCTCCGTTAACACCAGTGTACGACACTGTAAAAAGTGGGTCTGCCGCAACGTTTACACCAACGTGCTTCATACAGGTCATCGCTCTTGCACCCGCAACGGAAGCTCCTATTGCAGTTTCAGTCGCAACCTTTTCATTAGGCGCCCACTCAGAATAAACCTCATCATATTTTGCCAGCATTTCTGTTATTTCAGTGCTGGGTGTTCCGGGGTATGAAGAAACGACTTTAAGCCCTGCCTCATACGCACCTCTGGCAACAGCTTCGTTGCCAAGCATAATTTTTTTCATCAAAACCACTTCCAATTCCATTTATCTAAATTTAAGAATTTACAAAAAATCCATACTACTATAATACTACAAAACCTAAGAAAAGTAAAGTGTTTTTTTAATAAAGAAGATTTTGCTGGACTTAATAAAAAAAATAGTATATAATGGATATAAGATTAAGAAAGGCAAGGTCGGTTTATGGAAATTTACATTATTTTAAGCCTATGTGTTATAATAATAGCTATGTTGGTTTTTCTCCTTGTTAAATCAGGCAAAAATGAGAAAACTATCACAAAAGAGGAGATTTATACCGAGATTAAAAAGGCAGAAGCTGAAAACCTTTCGGTTTTAAAGCAAAATTTAACCCTTGTTTCAGATGTGCTTGCAAATTCTCAGAAGCAAGGCTATGAGATGCAGGACAAAAGGCTTATCGAGCTTGGTGAGAGGCTTAATGCTATAAGAACCGAAATAGACACAAAGATTAAAAACCTTTATGAATCTAACGAAAAGCAACTTGACAGAATACGAGGCACTGTTGACGAAAAATTACAAAAAACCTTAGACGAAAAATTTGAGCGCTCGTTTAAAGCTGTAACCGAAAGGCTTGAACAGGTTTACAAAGGTCTTGGCGAAATGCAGACTCTTGCAACAAGCGTGGGCGACTTAAAAAAGGTTTTGTCAAATGTTAAAACAAGGGGTATCTTAGGCGAGATTCAGCTTGGCGCAATTTTAAGCGAGATTCTCTCCCCTGAGCAGTATAAAGAAAATATTGCAACAATTCCGGGGAGCAAAGATGTTGTTGAGTTTGCTGTGTGTCTTCCCGGAAACGGAGATGAAACAGTTTTTCTTCCCGTTGACTCAAAGTTCCCTGCCGATATGTACACAAATCTTGTTGATGCATATGATTCGGGAAATCCCAATGAGATTACTCTTGCCAAAAAAGAGCTTGAAAAGAGCATTAAACAGAGCGCAAAAACAATTCACGACAAGTATGTTGAACCACCTTACACCACCGATTTTGCAATAATGTTTCTTCCTGTTGAGGGGCTTTATTCAGAGGTTGTAAGAATGGGTATGGTTGAGGTTTTGCAGAAAAACTATAAAATAAACATCGCAGGACCTACCACAATGGCGGCAATTTTAAACAGCCTGCAGATGGGCTTTAAAACACTTGCCATTCAAAAGCATTCGGGCGAGGTGTGGAAAGTGTTAGGCGCGGTTAAAACCGAGTTTGACAAATTTTCTGACGTACTTATGGCTACTCAGTCAAGAATTGAGCAGGCAAACAAAGAGCTTGACAAGCTTATAGGCGTAAGAACAAGAAAAATCCAGAGCACCTTAAAAAGCATTACAGCGCTTTCCGAAAGCGATACAGAGGAGCTTTTAGGAGAATAACTGATTTTTTTAATATAAAATTTTGTAAAATGTATAGACTAATCGTAAAATATATGGTAAAATAGATTAGATATGTTTTTTGATTATTATTTTTTAATAACGGAGGGAATACTATGGCTGTTAAAAAAGAAAATTCTTTAGGTCAGATTGTTATTTCAAATGAAGTAATAGCTAAGATTTCAGGTATGGCTGCAACAAGCTGTTACGGCGTTGTTGGTATGATAGACCCCAAGGGTAAGCTTTATAATCTGTTCGCAGGCGATTCCATCACAAAGGGCGTTAATGTGTCCTTAGAAGATGAGGCTCTTGTTATTGACCTTCATGTTATGGTTGAATACGGAGTTAACATTTCTGCGATGAGCGAAAGCGTTATAAAAAATGTTAAATACAATGTCGAGAAAATTACAGGCTGTATGGTTGGCGCGGTTAACGTTTTCGTTGACAGTACCCGTGTTGATTGATACTAGGAGGCGATTAATATAATTACTCAGATTAACGGTTCTTTGTTTGCAAAGATGATAATTTCGGGCGCAAACAATCTTAAAAACAATAAAACGGAAGTTGACACATTAAACGTGTTCCCCGTTCCCGACGGTGACACAGGTACTAATATGTCGCTTACTTTTTCTGCAGCGGCAGATGAAATTAAAAAGTTTCAGACGACAGATATTGGAGCAGTGGCAAAAACTCTTTCAGGGGCTTCTCTAAGAGGCGCAAGAGGTAACTCAGGCGTTATCTTATCTCAGCTTTGCCGAGGTATATTTAAGGCTTTGGATAAGTGTCAGGAGGCAGATGCAAAGAAGATTGCTGAAGCAATTCAGTCCGGTGTTGACACAGCGTATAAGGCTGTTATGCGCCCCACTGAGGGAACAATTTTAACTGTTGCAAGAGAAAGTGCGGCTGAGATGGTTAAAAAAGCAGAAACAACAGAGGATATTGAAGAAATCTTCAAGACCTTGGTTGATGCGGCTTTGGTTTCTCTAAACAACACACCAAATCTATTGCCCGTTTTAAAAGAAGCAGGCGTTGTTGATGCCGGCGGTGCAGGTTTAGTTAAAATTTATGAGGGATTTTTAGCGGCAGTTTTGGGAAATGAGATAGAGCTTTTATCTTCCGATGCTTCAAAGCCCGAAATATCTGTTCCTGCAAATCAGGCAGAGATTGACACAGCAAACATCAAGTTTGCATACTGCACAGAGTTTATTATAGACAAGAGCGCTCCCGATGTTAATGTTTCCCGCTTCAGCGAGGTTATTGATGATAAGGGAGACTGCAAATTAGTTATTGACGATGATGATATTGTGAAGGTACATATTCACACAAATCATCCCGGATTTGTGCTTGAAGAGGCCTTAAAGCTTGGTATGCTTAGCAAAATCAAAATCGATAATATGAAGATGCAGCATTCAACAATAATTGAAAATGCTTCCGAAGCTCCAAAAGAAGAGCCTAAAAAGCCTCATAAGAAATACGGCTTTGTAAGCGTTACTGCAGGAGAAGGTCTTTCTTCTATTTTTAAAGATTATGGTGTTGACGAGATTATCGAGGGCGGTCAGACAATGAACCCCAGCACAGATGATATCTTATCAGCTATTGAAAAGATTAACGCAGATTATATCTTCGTTCTTCCTAATAACAAAAACATTATTCTTGCGGCAGAGCAGGCAAAAGAGCTCGCTGAAACCGAGGTTATTGTTATTCCTAGTAAGTCTTTCCCCCAGGGCGTTAGTGCTATGATGGCATTCTTGCCGCACATGGAGGCAGAGGCAAACACTGAGGCTATGCTTGAAGCTATAAAAAATGTTAAGACAGGTCAGGTTACTTTCGCTGTAAGAGATACTTCTGTTAACGGAAAAGAGATTAAATCAGGTGATATAATCGGTATAAGCGAGGGCGAGATTTCCTCTGTTGGTAAAACTCCCGAAGAGGTTTGCTCCGAAATTATAGAAAACCTTTCAGATGAGGATACAGAGGTTGTAACTTTATACTATGGCGAAGATGTTTCAGAAGAAAAGGCAGAAGAGCTTTTAGAAACCCTTGAAGAAAAATACGATGAAATCGATATTCTTCTTCAGGCAGGCAAACAGCCTTTATACTACTATATAGTTTCTGTGGAGTGATATATATGCTAAAAGACAGTGTACGCTCTCTTTCAGGTATCGGCGAAAAAAGAGCCGAGGCGCTTGAATCAATCGGAGTTTATACGGTTAATGATTTGCTTTCTTACTATCCCCGTGACTACGAGGACAGAACAAAAATCACATATATCTCAAATGTTTTTGATGAACAAACGGTGTGCATTCGTGCCACCGTTTTTTCGGATGTAACTGTTAAGATGCCGAGAAAGGGGCTTAGCATATATACTGCGGTGCTTTTTGATGAAACAGGCAAGATTAATGCAACCTGGTTTAATAATAAGTACATAAAAAACAGTATAAGAAAAGGCGAAACCTATGTTTTCTATGGCAAGATAAAAAAAGACGGGCCTTTTAAGCAGATTCTTTCCCCCATTTTTGAGCCTGAGGATAAAAACAATAAGACAAGGCAGATTGTGCCGATTTATCCTTTAAGAAACGGGCTTACGCAAAATGTTTTCTATCAGGCGGTAAAGTGCGCGGCAGAATTCGCAAAAGAAATAAAAGACCCTCTTCCCGACTACATAAAACAAAAGCTTTCTCTTATGAGTCTTTCGGATGCAATTTATAATATTCATTTTCCAAATGATTTTGATAGCTACGACAAGGCGCGCAGGCGCGTTGTTTTTGATGAGCTTTTTATTCTTTCAATGGCTCTTTTATCTATAAAATCAGGAAAAGACCGAGTGACAGGCGAGGCTTTAGAAGACATTTCCTGCATAGGAGAATTTATTTCCTCTCTTCCCTATAAGCTGACTTCTGCGCAGGACAGAGTTATAAAAGAAATCGCAGTTGATTTAAAAAAGCAGACGCCTATGTCAAGGCTTGTTCAGGGCGATGTTGGCTCAGGAAAAACTGTTGTTGGCGCAGCGGCAATTTATGCAGCGGTAAGAAACGGATTTCAGGCCGTTATGATGGCACCAACTGAAATTTTAGCGTCCCAACACTTCGAGAATTTTAAAAAGCTTTTTCCTGAAAGCTTTAACATTTGCCTTTTAAACGGCTCTATGACTGCCTCGCAGAAAAAAGCGGCTTTAGAGGATATAGAAAGCGGAAAGGCAAAGGTTATAGTTGGAACGCACGCTCTTATTCAGGAGGGTGTAAACTATAAAAACTTAAACCTTGTTATAACTGACGAGCAGCACCGATTTGGTGTTAATCAAAGAGAGGCTATCGCAAAAAAAGGAAACAATCCGCATGTTCTTGTTATGAGCGCAACCCCTATTCCCCGAACACTTGCACTTATTCTTTATGGCGATATGGATATTTCAATAATTGATGCTCTTCCGCCGGGAAGAAAAGTTATTGAAACCTATGCGGTTTCGGAAAATATGCGCGAAAGAATAAATAATTTTATAAAAAAGCACGTTCTTTCAGGCAGGCAGATTTATATTGTGTGCCCTCTTGTTGAAGAGTCTGAAAGCATTGATTTAACGAATGTTACGGAATACACAAAAGAGCTTAAAGGTATTTTCCCTGAGTTTAATATTTCGCTTCTTCACGGAAAGATGAAAACGGCTGAAAAGAATCAGACGATGCTTTCTTTTAAAAATGGTGAAATCGATATTTTGGTTTCAACAACTGTTGTTGAGGTCGGAGTTGACGTGCCGAATGCGAATGTGATAGTAGTTGAAAATGCCGAGCGTTTCGGTCTTGCTCAGCTTCATCAGCTTCGTGGCCGTGTTGGACGAGGCGAACATCAAAGCTACTGCATACTTTTTAATCAGTCAGATACTGAGGTTTCAAAAAAGAGAATGAAGATTATGGCGTCTTCTTCTGACGGATTTTATATTGCAGAGCAGGATTTATTGCTTCGTGGCTCGGGCGACTTTTTTGGTGTCCGTCAGCACGGACTTCCGTCGTTTAAGGTTGCAAATCTTTTTAATGATATGGATATTTTAAAGCTTGCGCAGGCATCGGCAAAAGAGGTTTTAACAAAGGATATAAGCCTCACCTTACCTGAGCACAAAGAACTTAAAAATGTGCTTGAAAGCAAGGTTCGTGCTCTGTTTTTGTAAAAAGCAAAAAAAATAAAGGCTGTCTCATTTGAGACAGCCTTTTTGGTTTTAAAATTAATAACCAACCTTTTCCCAGCACTCGAAGGGAGCAGCGAGTTCTTCGCTGATGTAAACCTGAGTCTTCTTTGTCTGAAGCATTGAAGAAGGAACGTGCCGAACGTAGAGCCTTGGAAGCCCAGCAGGATTCCGACGCCCAGGACTTCGTTCAGTCCCTGAAGGTGGATATGTTCTCCGACGAGGTTTTCGTTTTCACCCCCAAGGGCGATATTATCGATTTACCAAAAGGTGCCCTTCCACTTGATTTCGCCTACCGTCTTCATTCCGAAATCGGCGACCACGTGATGGGCGTCAAAATCAATGGCAAAATGCGAAACTTAAACACCCGTTTAAATCATGGTGACGTAGTAGAAATTCTAACTTCCAAAAACGCTTCCCCCCGCGTCGGTTGGCTCGATAAAATTAAAACTTCTCATGCCCGCCAAAAGCTCCGCTCTCAACTATCTAAACTAGGTAAGAACTAGAAAATTCGGCAATGGTTGTTTTCGAGCCATGCCACAACTAAAAAATCGTCACAAGCACAGCTTGCACGATTTTTTAGTTGATGGTGCTCAAGGCTGAAGTCTCGAAAATAACATCGCCAAGAATTTTCTAAATACCATATGTTATAATAGTTCAATGAACGAAAAACGCCTAGAAAAGCTCAA
>CALAUK010000094.1 GCA_937892135.1 uncultured Clostridia bacterium
AATGATGATGGTGATGGTGGTGATGATGCCCTTTCGAAGAGGTTTCTATAACACACTCTTCATGGTGACAATGTTCATCTTCTCTTTCAAGCTCCAATGTCGCGTGTCCTATATTATGCTCTTTAAGCTCATGGCGTATTTTATCCTTTATTTCGTGGGAATCAGCATTAGTCACAACGTGCATTGTTAGAAAATTATTCTGCCCGTCCATGCTCCATATATGAATATGATGCACGTCTATAACGCCGTCGAGCGCAAGAATATGCTCTTTGATTTCATGCGTATCTATGCCGTGAGGTGTTTTTTCAAGGAATAAATCTATAACCTCTTTTAAGTTTTTATATGCATTTATTAAAATAAACACTGCCACACCTATTGACATAATGGGGTCAATAACTGTTATGTCAGTTATCTTCATAAGCACAGCACCAACCAAAACAACGATCCACCCAAGCACATCTTCAAGCATATGAAGATGCACCGCCCTTTGATTTAAAGACTCTCCATCTTTTGTAAAGAGTCCCGCGATAAAATTAACCGAAGCTCCGACAAGCGCAAAAATTATCATTCCGTCATAATTAACATCCACAGGATTAATAATTCTTAAAACCGCATTATATATAACAACCAAAGAGCCAACAAGCAAAATAGTCGTTGTTATAACACTTCCCATAACCGAATATCTTCCGTAGCCATAAGTATATTTTTCATCAGGCTTTTTCTTGCTTTTCTTTTCAAGAAAATATGAAATTCCTATACTTGCCGCATCTCCTACATCGTGGACAGCATCAGATACTATAGCAACACTTCCTGTGATAAGTCCACCAACAAACTCAAACACAGAAAAAAACAGATTCAAAATAAAAGCTATTAAAATATTTCTTTCAGTTTTCATATTTCCTCCCAGATTAATTATTCAAAGAAAAGCTAAATGTTTTTCCGTCAGTGTCATAAAGGAAAGAATCTCCTTTCACATGCGTTAAATTCAAAATGTATCCGTCAAACGAAATCTCAAACCAACCGGAAAAATTATATCCTTCTATTTTGTCAACAAGGTCTAAATGTAAAACTTCTTCATCCTCGTCGCACTCCCATGTTCCGTTATAGTCTGCCATTATTTCGCTTTCAGGCGGGCCTACTCTGTAAGAAGCCGTACCATCTTCTAAAATATCAACAAACAAAACAAAATCATATCCCTCACCTGTTTTTGAAGTAGTAATCCAGCTTCCTATAAATTCAGGTGCACCCTTTATTTCAGGCTCATCTTTTTCTTCAGGTTCTTCTGTATCAAGGTCTCTAAACATTTTAAACTCAAGCTTTTTCGTGTCCTTTGCAAAATCTTCTTCTTTTTCAAAAAACTCCTCGTCAGTTATATCAAGCTCTTCAGAAACTTCTTTGTCATATTCACCCATGGGATTATAGAAAAATCCTATATCCTCAAAATTGTCGTCTTTTTCATAGGAAAAATAAAACTGTTCACAATCAAGCTCTGCCGAGTCTAACTCATAAAGTCCAAAAATTCTGTATATCGCACCATTTGAGCCACAGTTAAATATTTTTCCGCTCTTTAAAAGCGAATAGCTGTTTCTCGCTCTTCCCTCCAAAACAAGAACAGGCTTTTCATTTTTTATGGTGTACATAGCGTACAAATTGTTTTTTGTATATCCGCCTTCGTCTTCTCCGCCTATCAAAAGCTCAGAAACGCCATCATCATTTATATCCATAATAACAAGGAACTTACAGCCGTACTCAAGCACCTGACGGCAGATTTCGGAACCGATACTGCCTGCACCACCCGTTACAAGGACTGTCTTTCCTTTTATGTAGTCTGAAACAATGCTCATGTCGGTCTTTATGGAGTCACGGAAAAGGAGGTCCTCAATAGAGAGGTTTTTCAGTGACTTTCTAGTACCTGCCATATAGTCGTTGAAGTCTACAAGGCTTCCAAAGGTCTTTATCGGGAGATTACATACCTTGCACTTATCAAAAATCGAATTGAGTTCTTTTGCAGATGCAGAGGGGATTGCTATTATAATTTCTTCTGCCTTTGTTTCTTTTGCGATTCGGGCGATTTCGGAAATCTTACCCATAACGCGAACACCCGAGAGCGTCATACCGCGCTTTGACGGATTGTCATCGCAAAGGGCAACGGGGTAGCTTGTCATATTGGCGCTTGTCATAAGAAGCTGAATAAGTGAGCTGCCCGCATTACCTGCAC
>CALAUK010000095.1 GCA_937892135.1 uncultured Clostridia bacterium
CTTGGAGGCTATATTTTATACGAAATACAAAGTGGAGATACATATTATAATATTGCCCAAAGATATAATACTTCTGTTCTGGCTATTGAAACTGCAAATCCGGGCTTGTCATATAATAATCTCGAAGTGGGACAGAAAATAACAGTTCCAATAACTGAAAGCGTTACTGTTACCGACCTTGACTATAATTCGTATCTTGTAGGTGCTATAGCAGAGGGAATTAAAAAGAGATATCCTTTTATTGAGCTTTTTTATCTTGGAAAAAGCGTCTGGGGAAATATGATTTATTTAATAAAGGCGGGAGCAGGAGAAAAACAAATATTTATAAATGCCGAACACCATGCAAACGAATGGATAACAACTCCTCTTGTTTTTAAATTTACGGAAGATTTTTTAAAAGCATACACGGAGGGAGGGGAAATTTCGGGCTTTTCGGCCAGAGAAATATATAATAATATTACACTCTTTTCAGTTGCCTCTGTTAACCCTGACGGGATAGATATTGTAAATGATGCTGTGGGCGGGGAGTGGTATGAAAGCGTAAAGAGAATTTCTGAAAACTATGAAAATATTCCGTTTCCGTCGGGCTGGAAAGCAAATGCCAATGGTGTTGACCTTAACTTAAATTATCCTGCGGGCTGGGAAAGAGCAAGAGAAATAAAGTTTTCACAGGGGTTTACATCTCCTGCGCCGAGGGATTTTGTTGGTATGTCGCCATTAAGCCAGCCCGAGAGCATAGCGATTTATGACCTCACGGTTAAAAGCACCTTTATGCTTACGATTTCGTATCATACTCAGGGAGAGGTTATATATTGGAAGTATCAGGATTTTGAGCCGGAGAACTCTTTTGAAATAGGGAAAATTCTGGCTGATGTGAGCGGTTATGAGCTTTCACTTACTCCTCCTTTATCGTCTTATGCAGGATACAAGGATTGGTTTATACAGACTTATAATAAGCCGGGCTACACTGTTGAGGTAGGATTGGGGAATAACCCTCTGCCAATTTCTGATTTTGATGAAATTTACGAAAAAAATCTTCCGCTTATGGCAAATGCCTTGAAAATAGTTTCAGATATGTAAAAAACTCAGGCGAGAGCCTGAGTTTTTTCATTATTTAACTTTTCTGCATTCAAGATAGAAACGCTTATCGCACGCTTCACCCATTGAAAATGTCTTTCTGGGAAGTGCTCCGTCCTTGATAACGGTTTTAAACAAGTCGCTTTTGTCCATAGGGGGCAAAATGAAACCTAAATTATTCCCGATTGAAAGAGCGGTTGTAACATCTTCGCCGTGAATATAGTCTATTTTTGTCTCTTTAAGGAAATTGTCTATGTACATCTGAAGAGTTCCTACGCTAAGATAACTTGGCGGATTTTTTATATACATACTCTTTTTCTGTTTGTCTATGACATACACGATTTCCTGAGCACCGTCAGAATATGTGTCCTCAGCATTATAATGCTTTTTCATATCCTCAATAATTTTTTCGGGTTCACAGTCAAACAAAACGCGGTGAATAGGCTCAAATTCTAACGACTCATCGTGAATATTAACTAATTCTACAAGACTATAGCGTGCGGGATGTGTTTTTCTTTCCTCTTCGGAAAGATTTTTCTTTATAATTTCCCAGCACTGCTTTGCCGTTGCAAGAGAGTGATTTCCGTCTCCTACGGCAAACAAAAGAGGATTCTCCTTGTCGCACTTATCGTAAAGTGAAGAAAGAGCCTTTTCTATTTTCTCTGTCGGAGAAACCTTAAAGCCAGTAATATGACCGCTGTTTTCCATAAGGTCAAAATCATAAAGAAGTTCTTCCGCCTCAATAGAGTTAAACAAAAGGTTTTCCTTATCGTCAATCAAAACCATAATATGAGGAAGCTCTAAAGAAGCATTTATTCTTATCTGCACTCTGGGAGGAATTCTTTCTAAAACTGTTCCCTCGGTTGCGCGGGTAAGCGTTTTTGAGCCTTTGTTATAGTCATAACATTCAAGGTCAAGAGCGCCAATAAGTCCGTGTCTTATCTTTTTTGTGCTGACACTTCTTTTTACATATATAAAAGTATTTTTAAGCTCTGTAAAAACGCCTTTTTCAAGGTATTCATTCATGCAAGAATTAATGGAGGCAATTTTATCTTCTCTTTTAACTGTTTCAAGATAAGCTTCAGGGAAAATAAGATTGTAGGTTGAAGGTGACGTGCCTATAGTTTCTTCGGCTCTCTTCCAGTAATCAGGCTGAGAAGTATACTGGTCGCAGGCAACAACACTCCATTTGTTCATAGGGGCATCCTTCGGAAGTAAAATATCCGCGGGTAAAAAACCAAATTTCTCAAAATTCATAACTTTAAGTCCTTTCCTTTATATCGAATCACCTTTCATAATATCGTCAATTAATATTTCAAGGTATTCTGCATCGGTCTTGTTAAGACATTTTTCACAGTTATCACAGACTTTTTTAGGGTCTAAATCGCACTTGCAGTCTCCGCAGTCTGTACAGTTTAAGTCATTATTTATTATACATTTTTTCTCTTCCATACAAAAAACCTCTCAAAAAAATACTTTCAAACAGTATAACACAAAAAAAATAAAAATTCAATAGAAAACAAGGGCAAAAAA
>CALAUK010000096.1 GCA_937892135.1 uncultured Clostridia bacterium
GACGTTAATAAAGTTCCAAGAACTGCTCTTTCAGTTGGTGTAGGCACAGTTTGTGATTCAAAAGAAGTTTTGCTTGTTATCAATGGTCATAACAAAGCACGCGCTCTTCGTCATTGTGTTGAAGGCGGTGTTGACCATGCATGGACAATCAGCGCACTTCAAATGCATCCCAACGGAATTGTTGCTTGTGATGAAGCTGCCTGCGGCGAATTAAAGGTTGATACCTACAAATACTTTAAAGAAATTTATAAAAACGAAAAATAAGTTTTTGTTTTAAAGTCTAATTTAAAAGCCAACTGATTTAATATCAGTTGGCTTTTTTGTTCAAATCAATTTTTTCACATTGTTTTTTCAGCTTTTCTTTCCCTTTTATCGTCATACAACGACTCGTCTGCTCCCTTTAAAAGCTCTTCTTCAGATGATATTCCGTCAAACAGCTTAATACCCATGCTAATTTCCAGCTTAAAGTCATCACGAAAATGTGTGTTACGTAGTTCTTCTCTTACCTCTTTACATATCCTCTCAGCAACATTTTTTTCTGACTTGTCCGTTATGATAAAAAACTCATCACCGCCATATCTGAAAGCCTTAGCCTCATTTCTGTCGGCAACCTTAGTTAATATTTTACTGACTATTTTAAGCGCCCTGTCGCCCTCATCATGACCCTTATCATCATTAATGTCCTTAAAGTTATCCATATCACAGGCTATAACATAAAATGAATCATTTTTATCCCGTTTATACTCTGCAAACTGCTGTTCAAGCTCTTCTTTCATGCCATATCTGTTAGAAAGCTCTGTAAGCTCGTCTGACATCATTTTCTTCTTAAAAGAATTAACAAGCAAAACCATAAATGAAAGAGCTATTGAAAGAGTTACACTCATAAGTCCCAAGGGGACAAATATCTGTAAAAGCGCACCAAGAAAAACTGCAGGAGCACTTGAACAAACAACCTCCACCCTTTCTTCCTTTTCTCTTAGTGAAATTCTTCCCGCACCGGACAGCAATATTATCGCTGACAGAAAGATATAAAAAACAAATGATAAAAGAAAAATTTGCATAACTTTATAAGCTATCACAATTACCATAGCCAATAAAAAAGGCACTAAAAAAGCAAGGCGCGCCTTATTAAGCTTTTCCATATTAAACCTTTCAAAACAGTACACAAGCCACAAAAAGCCCACGATGCCTATGCATATATAATACAAAAACGGAGCTTGTTTTTCAATCGCATATTCATAAGGCATCAGGCTTAAAATATTAAAAACAGATGCCGCAAAAGCAAAAATATACGAAAGCTTAAGAACTTTAAAACCTTTTTCCTCTTTTAACTTCAAATTAAAGAAAAAACATATTAAAAGCATAACAAAAGCTAAAATTTCAAGTTCAATATTTAAAAAACTTATGTTCATTTTTCTCCTCCTAAGGTTTACTACTTATTAAACTCTTTCTGATACATATCAATCAATTTAATTATCGCGGGAATAAGGAGAAACTGCAATACAATCCCCGGAAGTGAATCTATAATTCCGCCCGCAATAAAAGCCTCAAATGTAAATGTTTTTCCTAAAACTCCAAAGAGTATAGCCTTTACAATTCCCCATACCATTCGGCCTGAAATCATGGATATAAACAGAGAACAATAAAGCCACCACATTTGCTTTTTGAAAAACTTAGAGTAAAAAAATCCAATTGTAAGACCATATGTGGCAAGTTCTGCAGCCATCCACACTGCATTAGGATATAAAGGAGGCATACCAAAAACAAATGCCCTTAAAAATGGCAGAATCAAACCAAGAACAAAACCATACTTTGCACCTAAAATGAGTCCGCAAAGCATCACGGGAAGATGCATTGGAAGCAAAGTGTCTCCTATTTCTTTAATCTGTCCTGTAAAAAAAGGCAGTACTAAACCAAGCGCTAAAAAAACTGCTGAAAGAACCAATCTTTTAACGTTTGTCTTATGTAATAGGCTGTTTTTCATATCACGACACTCCTTGTTTACTAATTATACCACAAAAACCGCTCTCATTCAATACCTTTTCACATCTTATCTTTATGCGGCATATATTATAGCGGAGGTGAAAAAAATGTCATTATTTGATTGCAATTGCAGAAATAACTGCACAGCATTGGCTTTGGTAGGGAGCCTGATTATCGGTGTTATTGTGGCATTTCTTCAGATAACTGCAGTTATAACACTTACTCCGGTCTTCTTTATAGTTGCATTTTCTATTGCAACCGGTCTTCTTGCCCTGACACTGATAGCATCGCCATTTATATCCCAGTCAGGCAGAAGCTTTTGTGTATGCACTAATCTTTCAGTTCTCTTTTTAGGCATATTCGGAACAATTTTAACTTCAATAATACTGCTTTTAGTTACCTTTGCTGCCACAAGCGTTATAGGCGCAATTATTCTTGGTGCTCTTGCAGGTTTCTTTACTCTTACGTTGTTAACCGTCTCTTGCCTTGTAAAGTGCATTTTAAGATGCTCTGATGAAGACTGATTAAAAACAAAAAAAACACGCCGAAACATCGGCGTGTTTTTTACTTTAAAGCACTTTATTTAAAAAGTCAATAGTTCTGGGATGCTTGGGGTTTGAGAAAATTTCATCGGGTGTTCCCTCTTCTAAAATCTTACCCTCATCAATAAAGAGCACCCTGTCTGCAACCTCACGGGCAAAGCCCATCTCGTGAGTTACAACCACCATCGTCATACCTTTTTTAGCCAAATCCTTCATTACCGCAAGAACTTCTCCTACCATTTCAGGGTCTAATGCGCTTGTAGGCTCATCAAAAAGCATTATATCAGGTGACATAGCCAAAGCTCTTGCAATCGCCACTCTCTGCTTCTGACCGCCCGAAAGCTCATTAGGATAGCTTTCTGCTTTTTCCGAAAGTCCAACAGTCTCTAAAAGCTTTTCAGCGATTTCTTTTGCTTCCTGTTTATTTGCTTTTTTCAAATCAACAGGCGCAAGCATAAGGTTTCTTAAGACATTCATATTTGCAAACAAATTAAAATGCTGAAAAACCATTCCTATATTTTCCCGCACCTTATTAATGTTGATTTTTTTGTCACTGATACGGTCTTCGCCGACAATGATTTCTCCCGAAGTAGCATTTTCAAGGCGGTTAAGGCAACGAAGAAATGTTGACTTGCCCGAACCGGAGGGACCTATTACACAAACAACCTCGCCCTCATAAATATCAATGGAAATTCCGTTTAAAACCTTGTTGTGACCAAATCTTTTTTCAAGGTCTTTAACATGAATTTTAACTTTATTATTATCTGCGACCACGATTCAGTCTCCTTTCCAAAGCTTTTGCAATCTGCTGCAAAATAAGAATTACAACAAGATACATCACCGCAACGATTGCCCACATTTCAAAAGATTTAAATGTTATTGCAATGACATTCTGCGCCTTGTTCACAAGCTCCGGAAAACCTATAACAGAAAGAATCGAAGTATCCTTTAAAGTTATAATAAACTGATTTACGATACTGGGAATCATATTTTTAATTGCCTGAGGAAGAACAACACGAAACATTGAGCGCCAGTATGAAAGTCCGAGGCTTCTTGCTGCTTCCATCTGGCCCGGGTCAATAGCCTGAATGCCTGCACGGATAATTTCTGACATATATGCACCGCAGTTTAGCGCAAGACACACAGTACCTGCCTGCAAAGATGTAAGAACATATTTTACGCCGAATATAGTACGAAGTCCATAAGGAACGCCATAAAACACGAAGAATGCCAGAACTATCATCGGCACGCCTCTTATTACATTGACATACACAGAAGAAATGGTTCTGCTCACCTTATTATCAACGACACTCGCAAGACCGAATACGATACCTAAAACGCATCCGAAAAGCAATCCCCAAAGTGCCAAAAGTAACGTCTGCCCCATCGCCTCGGCTAAAAGCGGGCCATAAGTGCGCACAATATCAAACATGGAAATAAATCCTCCTAACAAACACTAATAAGGGCATTGGAAATCCAATGCCCTTTAAATATTTTAACCAAGGTAATTCTTAATTATTTCATCATACTTACCGTTTTCACGGATATTCTTAAGACCTGCATTGAAAAGGTCTATAAGCTCCTGGTTAGCTTCATCAAATATAGCAAAGCCATACTGAGCGGGCTCATTTTCTGTTCCCTCAACGAACTTCATATCAAGTTCACCTGTTTTGATGTTGTACTTAAGAATCGGTGTGTCATCTAAGCAAGCATCAACCTGACCGCCTGTAACTGCCTGATACATATCAGGTGAAGTTGAAAATGTTACAACTTCAAAACCGTACTGGTCTTTAATTGCCTCGGCATACTGATTGCTCATTGTTCCGTTCTTAACAGCAACCTTTTTGCCTTTCATATCTTCAAAGCCTTTAATATCAGAATCCTTTGCTACTGCCATGCCCTGTGTTGCATCGTAGTAACCGTCAGAGAATGTCCAGCCATTAGCTTTTCTCTCGTCTGTTATAGATGCACCTGCAATCATACCATCTGCCTGACCTGCCTGACAAGCAGCGATAGCAGCATCCCAGCCTACATACTGAAGGTCATAAGTAAAGCCCTGATCTTCAGCGATAGCCTTTAAAATATCCATATCAATACCAACAATGTTACCCTCTGCATCCTGGAATTCAAAAGGACTAAAGCCCTTATCAGTTGCGATAACGAAGCTTTTTTCTTCTGTCTCCTGTCCGCAAGATACAAAGCACAAACACATTACAATTGCAAGAATGATTGCTAAAAATTTCTTCATAATAATAAACCTCCAAAAATAAAGTATAACTCATTTTACACCAAAACCCGATATTTGTCAAGCATTTATTGAAAGTTTTTTGCAAACTAAAACAAAATGTTTTGTCAGATTTTTTATTTTTTTTGCAAGATTTAAGTTTTAATCTTTCATTTTTTTAGCAAAAAATCTCGCAAAAAACAGATATGTCCTTTGCGAGATTAAAAAAATCAAATGTTTAAATTTATTTTATTTCTACTCCGCCCATCTGGCGAATACTTACTTTAAAGCATGCATCTTTTCCGAACAGCTTCTCCATTTCAGACTTGTACTCATCTAATAACGGGAGCGGAACAAACGCCTGTATTGTTCCTGCAAAGCCGCCTCCATGAACACGTACAGCACCTTTCCCTTTAAGAATTTTTTTGCTTACCGCAATAGCAACAGGTATCTCCTGACTCAGCGGCGTCGATGCAGAATAAAGATTCTGCAAAAGAAATGCAGAAGATTCTCCCGATTCATTAACAAGCTTTAAAAAAGCATCAATGTCTTTTTCTTTAAGAGCTTTTGCCTCCAAAAGCCCACGTTTCGTTTCCGAAAAGAAGTGCATAGCCCTTAAAACCGCTCTGTCAGAACATTTTATTCTTATATCATAAAGCTTATCGTAAAATGCTTCTTCATCCACTTCGCTTAAAGTTTCCTTTTCAAAATATTTTGAAACCTCGCCCATCTCGCCTCTTATTGCATCGTAGTCAGGAGTAAGATTTTCATGGCTTTTCTTCGTATCGGTAATACACAAAGCATAACCAAACTCTTCAAAATCAAACTCTATTTTTTCAGCTACGGGATTTTTCTCATCCTTAAAATCAATCGAAACAAGACCTCCGTATGCCGAAACAGTCTGATCCAGAAGACCGCAGTTCTTTTCCAGATATGTATTTTCAGAAAACTGACCAATCTTTGCAATTTCAAAAGGTGTACTTCTGTTTTCATTATAGTAATTTTCAATCACAGTGCAAATAAGAATTTCAAACGCCGCCGAAGAAGATATACCTCCCCCCGATACCACGCTTGATGTGCAGTACATATCAAAGCCTTTAACATTTACACCTTTTTGAACATAAGAAAAAATAATTCCCTTAACAAGAAGTGCCGCTCCCGAATCTTCTTTTTCAGGAGAAAGCTTATTTAGAGAAATCTCAAACGGTTCGTACCCTTCGGATTTTACGCGCACTATCCCCTCCTCATGAAAGGAGACCACGCCTATATTGTCAAGATTAACTGCCCCTGCAAGAACAACTCCTCTCTGATGGTCAGTGTGATTTCCGCCGATTTCGCTTCTTCCCGAGGCTGAATATATATTCACATTTTCTCTTTCGGGATAGGTTTTTGAAAATTTATCCAAAGTGGATATATATCTTTCTTTCTGCTCGTTTAAGCTTTTTTCATCCCGCCCGTAAAGTTTTATAAATAAGTCCTTAAAACAGTTTTTCTTAAGTTTTTCTTTAAACTCTTTTATATTCATTTCAATCTTCACCTATATTATCTTTCTTGTACTCTGTCTTTCTATAATCTTATGCTCAATTGTTATGTGCTGAACTGCCTCAGTTTCGGTTAAAATTTTGTTAAACAAAAGCTCAACAGCCGTTCTGTACTGCTCTGACGAAAAGGTTTCAACAGTGGTCAGCGGCACCTGGGCATAAGCCGATGCAGAAATATTATTTACTCCCATAACCGATATTTCCTCGGGCACTTTAATTCCGTTTTTCACAAGCTCGTGAACAAGAGAAATTGCAATAACATCATAAGCCGCAATAATAGCTGTCGGCTTTCGTTTAGATAAAACAATCCTTTTTGCCGCCTCTTTTCCGACAGCCTCAAGCCTTGCATCAATGTTATATACAAAATCCTCCGAAAATTCAAGCGAGTGCTTCTTTAAAGACTTTTCAAAGGCTTTGAATGCAGAGATAGTTTTCGGTTCTCCAACGTAAGCGATTTTCTTATGCCCTAAATCTTTTAAGTATTTTACACAGTCCTCCTGTATAGCAGAGGTGTTACTTAAAACAGAGTCATACGGAGTGCTCTCGTCTCCGCCGAACAAAACAATAGGAATACTTGGTTTGGTTGAAAAGTCAGGCTTACAGAAAGTAATAATTCCGTCTGTTGCACCGCCTAAAATAATAGTTCGCATTATGTCGTTAGCTTTGTTTTTGTCAAAGTCATAAACATAAATTGCAACCTTTGCCCCTTTTGCCTCGATTTCATTTTTAAGATGAGTAACAACCTCGGGGTAGTGATAACCCAAAAGTTCAGGCACAATTAAGGCAATTAAAAGAGATTTGTTATTTGTGTATTCCCTTTTTCTCTTTGTCTTTTCTTTAAAATATCCGCATTCAATGGCAATTTTTTTAATTTTTTCAGAGAGTTCTTCGCTGATTTCCGCACTTCCCGACAGCGCCTTAGACACTGTTGACGTGGAAACGTGAGCAATTTCAGCAATTTTTTTATGATTCATATTACTACTCCTCAATGATGATGGTGATGATGGTGATGATGGTGATGATGCCCTCCCGAAGAGGTTTCTATAACACACTCTTCATGATGACA
>CALAUK010000097.1 GCA_937892135.1 uncultured Clostridia bacterium
GGCAGAGAACGAAGGCTTAAAGATTCTTGACACAGAGTATGCTGTTGAAGACTACGCTATCTGCGTAAAGAAAGGTAACACCGAGCTTTTGGAGAAAATCGATGCTGCACTTCTAAAGCTTGCAGAAGACGGCACACTTGACAAGATCGTTGAGAAGTACATCTCTGCAGAATAATTTAAGAAGTATAATATGTTTACTGCGGAAGCGCATGCTTCCGCAGTATTGTCATATTAAATAGTTATGTCTGGTGTGAAAAAATTCACATTAAACATAACTGTTTAATAAAAATTACCGAAAAGGCGGGAAGATAAATGGCAAAAAAGAAAACAGGCTTGATTATAGGTATAATAGCTATTGTGATATTGGTTGTTTTAGCTGTTTTTGTTGTGAGCGAGAGCGCAAGCACAAAGGCTGACGAGGTGGAAACTGCCTGGGCGGAGGAGTTTGTAAACTCCGAGTTTGACAAAATGGCTTCGGGAACAAAAGCTGTTATGACTTATCTTGCAGACAAAAACGAGATTAAGGTAAACGATATTTCGTATGGCGAAAATAAAGATATTTTATTAGGCTGCTCTGTAAAAACCGTTGATGTATATTCGGCAATCAGCCCCCATTACGACGAGCTTTTATCCACTACCTCCAAAAAAGAGACAGGTCTTGGGGAAAAGAGCAAATTAGATATTGCGATAGAGTTTAAAGATAAGATTTTAGCCTACATTAAAGACGCCCCTGAGGTTGAGACAGATGTTACAATCACACTTTATCAGACAGAGGACGGAATTAAGATATATTCTTCAAAGGAAGCGGTGGACGCAGTTTTTGGCGGTATTGTCCGCATTGAAGATGAGGTTGAAAATAAAGAAACTGTTTTTGTAATAAACGAAAAGGGCAATAAGGTAGAAAAGAAAATCGAGGCAGACAATATTAAAAAAGGCTTTATAGAGTGCGTGTCTGCAAGATATGATGATACAATTCCCGATACTTCAAACTGGCTTGGAAGAACATTTAACTCATTTAAAACAGACTTTAAAAAGGTATTTGTAGAGCACGACAGATGGAGATCAATTCTAAGCGGTCTTGGGGTTACTCTTTCTTTAACCTTCTTTTCTGCGCTTATCGGTATCGTGCTTGGCTTTATAATCGCCTTTATAAGATGCACTTATCTTAAACAGACAAAGCACGGAATTATTTTAAAGGTTTTAAACGGCATAGCCCAGACATATCTTACTGTTATAAGAGGAACTCCTGCGGTTGTTCAGATTATGGTAATTTATTTCGTTATCTTTATGCCGATAGGCCTTGCTAAGTTCCCGTCGGCAGTTATCTGCTTTGGTTTAAACTCGGGAGCGTATGTTGCAGAAATCGTCCGTGGCGGAATTATGAGCGTTGATGTTGGTCAGACAGAGGCAGGAAGAAGCCTTGGCTTTAACTATATGCAGACAATGTGGCACATAGTTTTCCCGCAGGCGTTTAAGGCAGTTTTGCCGTCACTTGCAAACGAGTTTGTCGTTTTGCTTAAGGAAACCTCTGTTGCATTCTACATAGGCTTAGGAGACCTTATGTATGAGGGAAATGCGATAAGAGCGGCAACGTATTCGGCATTCTTCCCGCTTGTATCGGTTGCAGTTATTTATTTTATATTAGTGCTTATGCTATCTAAGTTAGTTGGCATTCTTGAAAGGAGATTGAGAAACAGTGAACGCTAAAAACGATGTAATAATTAAAACTGAAGGCTTGTCTAAGTGTTTTAACGGCTCAATCCATGCTCTTAAGGATGTAGATATGGAGATAAAGCGTGGCGAGGTTGTTGTTATTATCGGGCCGTCCGGCTCAGGTAAGTCAACCTTTTTGCGCTCTTTAAATCTTCTTGAAGAGCCAACAGGCGGGCACATATTCTTTGAGGGAACTGACATTATGGACCCTAAAACCGACATAAACCTTATGAGAAGAAAGATGGGAATGGTGTTTCAGCAGTTTAACCTTTTCCCGCATATGACGGTTTTAAAGAATATGACTTTAGCTCCCGTTAAGCTTTTGAAAATGAAAGAAGAGGAAGCAAACGAAATGGCGCTAAACCTTTTGGATAAGGTTGGCTTAAAGGACAGGGCAGAGGCATACCCTGCTCAGCTTTCGGGCGGTCAGAAGCAGAGAGTTGCGATTGTGCGCGCGCTTTGCATGAGCCCTGAGGTTTTACTCTTTGACGAGCCTACAAGTGCTTTAGACCCTGAGATGGTTGGCGAGGTTTTAGATGTTATGAAGAGCCTTGCAAAAGACGGAATGACTATGGTGGTTGTAACTCACGAGATGGGTTTTGCAAGAGAAGTTAGTAACAGAGTTGTGTTTATGTGTGACGGTGCGATTGAAGAGATAGGTCTTCCCGAAGAAATCTTCCAGAACCCGAAGAGTCCGAGAACACAGCAGTTCTTACAGAGCATTCTGTAAAATTTATAATAATTTGTTTGACAAATGAATAGTTTTAGTATAAAATTATCTTATTGAATCTGTGGGTTTGATAGGGGGAGTTGTTTTGAATATTATACTTGACGTAATGGGCGGAGATTATTCACCGCGTGAACAGGTTTTAGGTGCTATGCGTGCCGCTTCTGAGGGAGATTTTACTGTAACCTTAGTTGGCGACAGCGAGCTTATTAATAAAGAACTTGAAGGATACGAAAAAGACAATATAAAAGTTATACATGCTGATTCTGTTATAACAAATGACGAAGAGCCTGCTCTGGCAGTAAGAAGAAAAAAGGATTCTTCTGTTGTTATTGCAGCAAAAGAGGTTTCAGAGGGCAGAGGAGATGCGCTTGTTTCGTGCGGCAGCACAGGGGCTGTGCTTTCGGCGGGCATTTTGATTATTGGCAGAGTAAAGGGCGTTTTGCGCCCCGCGTTAGCACCTGTTATTCCGACACGAAAAGAACCTGTTCTTCTTTTGGACTGCGGTGCGAATGCTGACTGCAAACCTGAGAATTTAGTTCAGTTTGCTAAAATGGGAAGCATATATATGAAAGATGTTTTAAAAAGAGATAACCCAAGGGTTTGCCTTGCAAACATAGGCGCTGAAGAGCACAAGGGAAATTCTCTGATGAAAGAGTCTTACGGACTTTTAAAAGAATCTTCAGTAAACTTTATAGGAAACATCGAGGGAAGAGATATGCTTAACGGCGACTGCGATGTTGTCGTAGCCGACGGATTTACAGGAAACATTATCTTAAAGCTTACCGAGGGTGTTACTTCTCATATGGTTAGTATGATTAAAAATATGCTTATGTCGAGCATTAAAACAAAGCTTGCGGCGGTTATGATTAAAAATAATCTTAAAGAGTTTAAAAAGAGTATGGATTATGAAGAATACGGCGGTGCGCTTTTGTTGGGTGTTAAGGCGCCTGTTATAAAGTGCCACGGAGCTTCAAAGGAAAAGTCTGTTTATTATGGCATTATGCAGGCGGCAAAATGCATCGAAAGCGGTATGGTTGAGACGATTTCAAAAAGCATTATAGACGCCCAAATGTAGTTTTTTAATATACAAATATGCAGAAATTTTTGTGGTTAAATTGTGTAAAACCTATAAAATTTTTGAATGCCTGAAAAAATTACTTGACAATACGGTACTGATAATACATAATATGTATGTGTCTTATTAAGACCAGTTCTTTTTGGAGGTGAAAATATGGTTTTTGAGAAAATTAAAGAGATTATTGCTGAACAGCTTAATATTGACGAGGATACTATAACAATGGAATCTTCTTTCAGAGAGGATTTGGGTGCAGACTCATTAGACGTAGTTGAGCTTGTTATGGCTGTTGAAGAAGAGTTTGATGTTGAGTTTGATGACGAAGAGGCTGAAAACATCACAACAGTTGGTGACGCTGTAAACTACATAACAGAGATTATGTAATTAAAAAATATTCGGCATGGAGGGTTTCTTCCATGCCGTAGTTTTTAAAAACGCTTATTTTACTGGAGTGAAAAATAATATGAAAACAGAAGATACGATATATCTTTTGGAAAAAAATATGGGATATAAGTATAAAAATATAAATCTTTTAAAGACGGCTCTTACTCATACCTCTTATGCAAATGAGCACAGAATTAAAAAAGAGCTGTCAAATGAAAGACTTGAGTTTTTAGGCGATGCGATTGTAGACTTTGTAGTCGGAGAAAAGCTATTTTTAACATGCCCCGAAAAGCCCGAGGGGGACTTAAGCAAGATGCGTGCGGCAATAGTTTGCGAGCAGGGCTTAAAGGATGCGGCAGACAGTATTTCTCTTGGTGAGCACATTCTTTTGGGAAAAGGCGAGGAGATTACAGGAGGAAGAGAAAGAGCATCTATCGTTTCCGATGCGTTCGAGGCTGTGGTTGCTTCGATTTATCTTGACAGCGGAATGGAAAGAGCGCGCGAGTGGGTTCTTAAAATGCTTTCAAAGCCGATTTCGGACGCTGAGAGAGGAAAGTATAATAAAGACTTTAAAACTGCCTTGCAGGAGTTTGTGCAGCGCGACGGAGGGCATATAAGCTACGAGGTTATAAGTCAGTCCGGCCCTGAGCACGATAAGGTGTTTGAGGTTATGGTTTTAATAAACGACAAGTCAGTCTGCGAGGGAAAAGGAAAAAGCAAAAAGGAAGCCGAACAGCAGGCTGCTAAAAAAGCCCTTGAGATGTATGGGGAGATATAAAATGAAAAAAGTAGGGCAGATGCACTCCTTTTTGTTTTACTCATTTATAATTGTGTTGTTATAAAAGCTTGAATTTTCACCTAGCTTTGTAAGTGTTCCACCTGTTATGGTATTATCAAACACCTGATTGTAGTCCGCTTTTCCACCCTCTGAAATAGCTTTGCCAGAGGGGATTTGTATATTGCAGTTTCTTACTATGCAGTTAGAGTTTACAAGATAAATTGCGGGTGAACTTCCCCATGGGGTTTCGGTTTTGATGGTAAGACCGTTTATTGTTCCGTTTTCCTTTAAACCTGAAACTGTTCTGTTAATCTCTCCGCCAGTAATGGTTGTGGCGTTTTGAATTGCATAAACGCCTGTGGCTTCATTTTGTGAGATTTTAATGTTTGTTATGGTCTTGATGCTTCTTACAGCTATTTTGTTGTGAATGTCTTTCATTGTAACATTGTTTAATGTGCAGTTTCCGCCCTTTGTATATTGGTCAATTGCAGGAAGAGTGTTTGATTCAGTACCAACAGTGTCTATTTCTATGTTATCAAAAACTGTGTCGGTTCCGGCATTCCATATTGCGCTTGCACCTGCATTTTTTATCTTACCGTTTGTAAATAAAGCAGATATCGAAGAGTTTATCTTGATTGCCCTGTCGGAAATATTTGAAATATCAAAGTTATTTATTAATATGTTTAGATTGTTGCTTCCTTCTATAAATATTCCTGTTTTTACATCTCGTATAACAGTATTATTAAAATGAATATTTTGGATGTAAAAACTACTTACTTAGATAAAGTAATAGAGTTTTTAGAATATATAAACAAATGGAATAAATATGATATGGTTGTTAGAATAGATATAGTAGTTGATGGAAAAAATGTAATTAATATGAATTACCCTGAGGAAGAAGATGTTTATTATACAGATGGGAAAAATATTCGATTTGTATATCAAGGTAAAATCAAAAAAGGTGAAGAACTTTACAATACACGCGCACGCAAAAAGTTCAAGGTTGGACGCCTTGTTCGTATGAACTCAGCTTCTATGGAAGATATTAACGAAGGTTTACCAGGAGATATCGTTGCTCTATTCGGTATTGAATGTGCATCAGGAGATACATTCTGTAGCGCAGGATTGAACTACGCTATGACTTCTATGTTCGTTCCTAACCCAGTTATCTCTCTTTCTATCAAACCAAAAGATAAGAAAGCTGCAGACCAAATGGCAAAAGCTCTTAACCGCTTTACAAAAGAAGACCCAACTTTCCAAACTTATGTTGATCCTGAATCAAACGAAACAATCATCAAAGGTATGGGTGAGTTGCATCTTGAAGTTTATGTTGAACGAATGCGTCGTGAATACAACTGTGATGTTGAAACAGGTGCTCCACAGGTTGCTTACCGCGAAACAATCACACAACAAGCAGACTTCAACTATACACACAAAAAACAATCTGGTGGATCTGGACAATATGG
>CALAUK010000098.1 GCA_937892135.1 uncultured Clostridia bacterium
TCAATGTCCAATTTCACTCGCCTTTTCTGCGGTGCTTGAATAGTATATCACTTTTCTCGCCCCCTTGTCAAGACTTTTTTTCATTTTTTTTAAAGTTTTTTTAAAAGAGGCATTTTTATGATTACTTTTACTGTATTAATTCCCCCTTTTTTTGGTATTATACACAATTTTGCACAATTTTTTATTTTCACCCCATACTTTTACCTGTGTTTTTTAATTGACTTTATTTAAAATATATAGTAGAATACAGGTAAATCATAATAAAAGGAGTGCGCTGATGGACTTAACTTCTCTTAAAACAATTAAATATATTAAAGATAAATATGGTTTTTATATGAGCAAAGGTCTTGGTCAGAACTTTCTTACCGATAAGGCCGTGCTTGAAAAAATTGCAGAAGCAGCAGAGCTTGACGAAAACAGCGGCGCTTTGGAAATAGGCCCCGGCATGGGCGTTTTAACAAACGAGCTTGCAAAGCACGCCAAAAAAGTTGTTTCCGTAGAGCTTGACTTAAGACTTGAAGAAATCTTAAAAGAAACTCTTGCGGAGCATAATAATATAGAAGTAATTTTTCAGGATGTGTTAAAAACTGACCTTAATGCATTAATAAAGAATAAGTTTTCTGATTGCGATAAGGTAAGCATTGCCGCAAATCTTCCATATTATATTACTACGCCTATTATAACTTATATCTTAGAAAACAGAGCGCTCGATATTGACAATGTTGTTATTATGGTGCAAAAAGAAGTTGCGGAAAGACTTTGCGCAGCTCCCGGCAAGAAAAACTGCTCTGCCCTTTCAGCACTTGTTCATTATTATTCAGTGCCTGAAATGATAACATTAGTTCCGGCAAGAGTGTTTGCTCCGCCCCCGAAAGTAGATTCGGCGGTTGTAAAGCTTAAAATTTTAAAATCCCCCGCAGTTGATGTGGAGGATGAGACTTTGTTTTTCAAGCTCGTCAAAGCGGCGTTTGGCCAAAGGAGGAAAACTCTTTTAAATGCCTTGCAGGGCTTTGGAGGTTTTAACACCTCAAAAGATGAGTTTAAAGAGATATTTAAAAATATAGGTTTAACAGAAACGGTGCGAGGCGAACAGCTCTCGCTTGAAGATTTTAAAAATCTTACCCATGAGCTTCTAAAAAAGAAAAGCGTTCTTTAATTAAGAACGCTTTTTATTATTACATACCACTGGGATATTCTGACTGAATTTCTTCAGGAGTTATCGGCTCTTGCTCTTCCTGAACTGCCGGAGGCGTTGGAACTACTTCGCCCGGAACCTCTATGGGGTTTCCGTTTTCGTCAACAGGAGGAGTGACTGTTTCTACGCTTTCCTCACTGGGACCTACTCTGAATATCTTTTCCGCCATTCTGTAAACATTTTTACCAAGGAACTCTCTTTTTACTTCCTTGCCATTTTCGTAATACACCTTATACGTATTAACAACGCTGCCGTTAAAGCCGTTGCTTTCGGAAATTTTCTCTCCCGGCTGCAAGGTTAAATCCTCAACCTCTCTTGTTGTGTAAGGAGTATAGCTTACTGTTTGTGTTATAACATCAACAGTTTTGGTTTTATCTTCCTTTGTTCCAAGGATGGAAACTTTTACGCTGCCTTTTCCATATTCACTCTTTATAATTATGGGATATTCGGTAGAGTTTTTAAACTTAAAGTCTAAAACTCCCCATGCAACAGTAGCATCCATTCCAAGCGGAACGTAGCTTACCTCAAGCGAGTGGTTTGTTCTTTCCAAAACCTCTAAATCTGCATAAAGCACAGCGGGATACAAAGTAGAACAAGTCTGGCATATACCGCCACCCATACCATCTGCCACACGGGTTGCTTCATATACTGATGCTATTTTAAAGCCGTTTGCAGCGTTTCTTTCGCCAACAGTTTCATTATAAGAAAATACATCTCCGGGCATAAGTATTTTCCCGCTGATGTTTTTTGCCGCAAGTTCAACATTTACAGTACGATTTACATTGCCTGCATTATATTTTGTTGTGTATTCTCCCAAAACGTCTCTGAAAAGCTTGCTCTCAAGGTCTTCTTTTGTATTCTCAGCCTCGTCGATTTCAATTTTTATCTTAACATCTGCAGAACCTTCCCCAAAGTTTTTAAGCTTTTCTTTTGCATCTTCTTCGTTAATCTTTATTCCGTCATTTCCATCTGTTACGGAAACTGCGCCGTTTTCAAAAACATATTCAGCTTCTTTCTTTTCGCAGTTAACAAGCTCTTTAAGATATGAAAGAGTCATTTCCTTGGGGCTTGCATCTTCAAAAGAAACGCTTGCCTCTGTTTTAGCATTAGGCTTAAAGCTTTCGATTACAGCTTTCTCTGCGCTTTCAATTGAAATTCCCTTTCCGCTTTTACCGGATTTTAAAACTATATACTCTCCGTCAATTGAAACCTCGTGTTCACGAAGGTCGCCACCGACATCATAAGTAAACTCATCAATTATTTTTGTAAGAGCTGCTGTGTTATAGTAAAACACATATTGCGCTTCAGTATTTTTTGAAAGAGCACCCCTTCCAAAGTTAAATGCATCCTCAGCGGTTTTCTTAACGTTAATCTCAAGAGCGATATCTTTTCCCTTTATACTTTTTACTTCATTTTTTCCTTCAACTTTTAATAAAACCTCGGAATCTGAGAAAGCTCCTACAAGAGTTCTCACATTCGCTTCCACTTCTTCACGGGTCATATTTCCGATATTAAGGTTTCCCAGATGTAAATCGGACACCGTCTTTGAATTGTGGCAGCCAAACAAAAGTAAAGTTACCACAAGTAAAAGCACAGCGCTTAAACTTGCTGTCAAAGTAATCCAAAGAGCTTTTCTATTGCTTTTTTCAGCGCCTTTTCTCACCTTGCGCTCAGATGTCACTTTTTCATTACTTTTAGCCACTTTAAAATCTCCTTTTTTACTGCATTTTTCACCTTTTTTGCGAAAAACAGGTCTATCTAAATATAGTGTTTCATTTTTCAATAATATGTCACATTCAACTACATACAGCACTATTTTACTACATAAAAAATGAAAAGTAAAGCGATTTTATGTTACAATTTCTACCCATTTTTGCGTTAAATTATTACATAATTTTTAATAGATTTGACGCGCCCCATTTTCAAAATTCGTCAAATTTCAGTAAAAATATATAAGTATTTTTTTGTATAATTATATTTTTAGTGCATAATATATATAAATAAAGGCGTTTTTCCTGTTTTTAGTTTCCTTTTTATGTAAATTAAACCCGCAAATTGTTACAAAATTATTAACCAAACTTGACAAACTTTAAAAAATGTTTTACAATGAATGGGCGTTAAGGCAAAAAACAAAAAAATCGCTTTTATGTGTTTTTAAACAGATACTATTATTCCCAATTTTTGATTTTTATATTAATCTGTTTAAAAGTACAAATATAAATCTTAATTTTGTAAAAGCGTAAAGCGGAGGAAAGTTTATGAATAACATAAAAAATTATTTTAAATCACCCCGTAAGTCTTTAGTATCATCTCTTTTGGTTCTTACGGTTGTGGTTTCCTGTATTTTATTTACAGGTGCTGCTGTCAGAGAAATTACTTTTATTGATGATGGCGCAACAATTACATTCAGAACAACCAAAAACACAGTTGGCGAAGTTTTAAAAGACACCGGAATCGTTTTAAATGAATATGATTCTTTAAATGTTGACTTAGACACAATGGTTTCTGATGTTGATGTTGTTAGAATAAGACGTGCAAGAGATATTAAAATTAAAGATGCTAACAAGGAAGTTATAACTGTAAAGAGCTCATACGAGACAGCAAAAGAAATTCTTGATCAGTATAAGCTCTCCGCCAATGAATATGATGAAATAGTTTTTGAAAGCGGTCTTATAACTGTAACCCGCGTTTCCTGGAAGACAAAGACTGTTACCGAAAAAGTTCCCTTCGAAACAATTTATGAAGAAGATCCCGAAATTTTTGAGGGAGAGGAAGTTGTTGCAATCGAGGGTGTAGATGGTGTGGCTGATGTTCTTTACTATGACCAGTATATTAACGGCGAGTTTATTCAGAGAGTTGAGAGCACAAAAGCTGTTTCTCAACAGCCTGTAAATAAGGTTATTAAGGTGGGCACTAAGGAAAGACATCCTAATGCACCTTCCAATTATAAAAAGGTTATGACATTCAAAGCTACAGCATATGATGGTTCTTACGAAACATTAGGATATTACAATCCCAGAACATGTTTGGGAGCTATTCCCACAGTCGGTACAGTTGCAGTTGACCCCAGAGTTATTCCCCTTGGAACAAAAATGTTCATCACTGCGGTAGACGGTTCATATAATTATGGATACTGCTTTGCAGGAGATACAGGCGGAGCAATCAAAGGTGATAGAGTTGACCTGTTTATGGCATCAAGACAAGAGGCATTAAACTTTGGTCGCAGAGACGTTTTGATTTATATATTAGAGTAGTTAAAAGTATGGGCATTAAGCCCATACTTTTTTATTATTTAACTTGAAAATATTTCAATTTAGGTGTATTATATATGTGTAACATTTCTTTTGCTCGCCCAAAGCAAGAAATTTAAAAATTTAACCGGGCAGAAAGGCAATATTATGAAGGCAGTTATAACTGTTATAGGAAAAGACAGGGTTGGTATCATTTATTCAGTTTCAGATATTTTGGCCAAGGCAGGTATCAATATTTTGGATATTTCGCAAACAATAATGCAGGATATATTTACTATGATTATGCTTGTTGATATTTCAAAAAGCGCTGACAGCTTTTCTGATATATCCAAAAAGCTTGAGAAACTCGGAGAAGAGCTTGGTCTTTCTATCCGCATTCAGCATGAGGATATTTTTAACTCCATGCACAGAATTTAATTCATAGAAAGGTTTGTGTTAATATGATTAATTCATTTGAAATAATGGAAACAATCAAAATGCTTGATGAAGAGCATTTAGATATCCGCACAATAACTATGGGTATATCATTAAAAGACTGTTCAGACCCCGATGTTGATAAAATGTGCGATAAAATTTATAATAAGATAACCTCGTATGCAAAGGATTTGGTTAAAACAGGAGAAGATATCGAGCGTGATTTCGGTATTCCGATTATAAATAAAAGAATTTCTGTAACTCCTGTTTCTTATCTTTGTGAAAATGCAGAGGATATAAAAGACTGTGTTAAAATCGCAAAGGCGCTTGACCGCGCAGCAGAAACAACCGGAGTTAACTTTATCGGCGGTTTTTCTGCTTTGGTGCACAAGGATTACACAAAAGGCGACAGACTTTTAATTGATTCTATCCCCGAGGCGCTCTCTTGCACAAAAAGAGTCTGCTCAAGTGTAAATGTTGCAACAACAAGAGCGGGAATTAATATGGATGCCGTTAAGCATATGGGAGATATAGTTAAAAAATGTGCGGAGCTGACAGCTGAAAGCGGCGGATTTGCCTGTGCAAAGCTTGTTGTTTTCGCTAATGCGGTTGAAGATAATCCGTTTATGGCAGGCGCTTTTCACGGAAGTGGCGAGGGCGAGTGTGTTATAAATGTTGGCGTAAGCGGTCCCGGAGTTGTTAAATGTGCGCTTGAAAAGGTTGGCAAAAACGCTGATTTCGGCGTTGTTGCGGACACAATCAAGAAAACAGCATTTAAAATTACAAGAATGGGTCAGCTTGTTGCACAGGAGGCTTCAAAAAGACTTAATGTTCCTTATGGAATTGTCGACCTTTCATTAGCACCTACTCCCGCTATCGGAGACAGTGTTGCTCATATTTTAGAGGAGATGGGCCTTGAAAAGTGCGGAACACATGGCACAACGGCTGCTCTTGCGATGCTTAACGATGCAGTTAAAAAGGGCGGAGTTATGGCATCAAGCTTTGTAGGCGGTCTTTCAGGTGCATTTATTCCCGTAAGCGAAGATGCAGGTATGATTGATGCAAGTTTATGTGGTGCCCTTTCAATAGAAAAGCTTGAGGCAATGACCTGTGTATGCTCAGTAGGCCTTGATATGATAGTTGTTCCGGGCGATACAAGCGCCGCGACTATTTCTGCTATAATTGCAGACGAAGCGGCAATCGGTATGGTTAATAATAAAACAACTGCCGTAAGAATTATTCCCTCCCCCGGAAAAGATATCGGAGATATTGTAGAATTCGGCGGTCTTTTGGGTAGTGGACCTGTTATGAGTGTTAATAAATACAAAAGTGATGAATTTATTTCTCGCGGCGGCAGAATTCCTGCTCCCTTGCATAGTCTTAAAAATTAATAAATTAAAAAACCGCTTCATTCCGAAGCGGTTTTCTTTTTTAAATATCCAAGTTTTCAACAAACTTTGCATTTGTTTCAATAAATTCACGTCTTGGGTCAACATTGTCACCCATAAGTACTGTAAACACCTCATCTGCTCTTACAGCATCTTCTACTGTTACTCTTATCATTGTTCTGTTTTCGGGATTCATTGTTGTTTCCCAAAGCTGACTAAATGTCATCTCACCAAGACCTTTATAACGCTGAACATCGCATTTTCCGCCCATTTCTTCAACAGCTGCGGTAAGATCGTTGTCGTTATAAACATATTTAACATTTTTTCCTTTTTCAACCTTAAATAGCGGAGGCTGAGCAAGATAAATATATCCACCCTCTACCAAAGGTCTCATATGACGGAAGAAGAATGTTAAAAGAAGTGTTCTGATGTGAGAACCGTCGACATCGGCATCGGCCATTATGATAATTTTATGGTATTTTAGCTTTTCTATGTTAAATTCATCGCCAATACCAGTTCCTAACGCCATTATAATAGGCAAAAGCTTTTCATTTCCGTAAACTTTGTCAAGTCTTGCTTTTTCAACATTAAGCATCTTTCCCCACAAGGGCAGAATAGCCTGGAAGCCTCTGTCTCTTCCCTGCTTTGCACTACCTCCCGCAGAGTCACCCTCTACGATAAATATTTCATTTTTAGTGGGATCTTTTCCTGAACATTTTGCAAGCTTACCTAAAAGTGAGCTGTCTCCTACGGACGCTGACTTTCTTGTAGCTTCCCTTGCTTTTCTTGCAGCCTCTCTTGCTCTTGATGCAGTTAAAGCTTTTTCAAGAATCATTTTAGCAACAATGGGGTTTTCTTCAAGGAAATCTGTTAATTTATCTGTTGTAACCTTATCAACAAGGCTTCTTATCTCACTGTTTCCAAGCTTTGTTTTAGTCTGACCCTCAAACTGAGCCTCAGTTACTTTAACGCTTATTACAACTGTAAGACCTTCTCTTACATCATCACCCGTTAAATTCTGGTCTTTTTCTTTTAATATGTTATATTTTCTTGCGTATTCATTGAAAACTCTTGTTAAAGCAGTTTTATAACCTGCCTCATGAGTTCCGCCCTCTGTTGTGTTAATATTATTTGCAAATGTCATAAAGGTTTCAGAATAGTTATCAGTGTACTGCATAGCCACTTCAACATAAGAATCGCCTTTCTGACCATCATAATAAATAATATCATCATGAATAGCAACTTTTTTGCGGTTTATATGCTTTACGAATTCACGGATACCGCCCTCGTAATGCATTTTATTATAAACCTCTTCTTCACCTCTTAAATCGCGGAATTCTATATTTATTCCCGCATTCAAGAATGCCTGCTCTCTTAATCTTGTTAAAAGAACATCATATTCATATTCAAGAGTTTCAAAAATAGCGTTATCCGCTAAAAATGTTACTTTTGTTCCTGTTTTATCAGTGTCACCTATAATTTTAACACTGCCGCAGCTCTTTCCTCTTTCATAACGCTGATAATAAACATGCTCACCGTTACAAACCTCAACCTCAAGATATTCAGAAAGCGCATTAACTACGGAAGAACCAACGCCGTGAAGACCACCGGATACTTTATATCCTCCGCCACCGAATTTACCGCCGGCATGAAGAATTGTAAAAACTACTTCAAGAGTAGAAATACCCATTTTTGGATGAATACCAACAGGGATACCACGGCCGTCATCTGTTACAGTTATAATATTTCCGGGCTTTATTTCCACCAAAATATTTTTACAGTATCCTGCAAGAGCCTCGTCAATAGCATTATCAACTATTTCATAAACAAGGTGATGAAGACCTCTTACAGAAGTTGAACCAATGTACATACCGGGGCGCTTTCTTACAGCCTCAAGACCCTCCAATACCTGAATTTGATTTTCATCATAGTTATTTTCCGTTGCAGTTATATTGATGTTTTCTTCCATAAATAACGCTCCTTTTTATATTGTACTAAACGATTTATCATTTGCCCTCTTCAGAATAGTTGAAGCTGACAAAGGAGAAATATACAAATATACGTCTTTTTTATTTTGGCACAGTATAAAGCTTTTCGGCAAATCAAATTTACTTACATCCACTACTATACCTTTTTTTTGAGAAATATCTAAAAATTCTCTTGTTTTTTTTGAAATTGAAGTTCCGTCGAGATCAAAAATAGCTATAACATCTTTTCTTGAAACAACAACGTCACTTCCGAGGTGCAAAAACATAAATTAATCCTCCGTAACACTTCCGTTACTTACTAAAAAATATTTAACCCTATCCTTTAAAGCTATACTTTCTTCTTTATCGGTACAGGTAATAATAACTTGCTTATCCTTTATTCTGCCTTTTAAATAGCTTCTTCTCTTTTCATCAAGCTCACTTGCTATATCATCTAATAAAATTATCGGATAATCATTTTTAATTTCATTTATATATTCTGCCTGAGCAAGCTTTAAGCTTAAAATAAGACTTCTTTGCTGACCCTGAGAAGCAAATTTTCTAACTTCTTTTTTATCAATGAAGAAAAGATAATCATCTTTATGAATTCCGGAAGTTGTTGCACCTAAATCAATATCTCTTTTTCTTGAAATAAAGAGCTTTTCAAGTGCTTTTTTCTTTAAATCAGAAATATCTTTAAAATCTTCGCAGAAACTACAGATATATTTCATTTTTACATTTTCCATTGAAATTTCATTATAAATTTCATAAAGATAAGATTTTATTTTTTCTATAAATTCATATCTGTAAAAAGCAATTTTAGAAGATAAATCAGCCAGAGTTTCATCCCACACATCAAGCATTTCTTCTCCCCTGCCTGATCTTGAGATTTCTTTTAAAAGAGAATTTCTTTCAGAAATTGTTTTTATATAATTATTTAATAAATTAATGTAAACAGGCTTTACCTGACTTATTGCCATATCACAAAATCTTCTTCTCTCAGACGGAAAACCTTTTATAATAAATAAATCCTCCGGAGCAAACATTACAACATTTATGTAGTTTGAGATTTCGCTTATTTTTTTTATTTCTGCACCGTTTATTTTTAAAAACTTTTTTTTATCTTCAAAAATTCTTAAATTACCTTCAAAACTTCTGTTATAGCTTTCAAAATCCAAATTTATTTCACAAAAGTTTTCACCTTGCTTAATAAATTCAGAAACAGATGCTTTTCTGTGCGACCTACCGGTTGAAAAAAGATACATTGCCTCTAATATATTAGTTTTTCCCTGAGCATTTAAACCATATATTATATTTGTTTTATCAGATAAACTTATTTTAGCCTCTGTGTAGTTTCTGAAATTTTTAAGACAAATTTCTTTTATATACATATCTTAATTCCTTATTATTCTACTTCTATAAAAAGCGTTTCATCTTCAAATTCTACTTTTACTTTATCTCCGGGGCGCACTTTTTTTCCTCGCATTGTGCACACTTCACCATTAAAAAATACAATTTCATCTAAAATCATATCTTTTGCATCGCTTCCATTTTCAGCGATGCCACTGAATTTTAAAAGCTGGTCTAATTTTATAAATTCTGTGTTTATTTTAATTTTTTCAGTTTGCATTTTAAGTCTCCTCTTAAGACTGAATACTTATAGGCATAACCATATATATAAAGCTTTCTCCCTCTGTCGGCATAACAATACAGGGGTTTTTTGAAGAAATAAAGTTTAATAAAACTTCTTCTGTATCGCAGTTTTTAAAAACATTATATAAATATTTCTGATTAAGACCTATTAAAAGCTCTCCTGCCTTTTTAGCAGAAACATTTATTATATCAGACACTTTTCCTATCTGTGATGAACAAGTTAAGTTAATCTGATCATCTTTTATAATAAGCTTTAAAGGAGATTTTGTATTATCTGTGTTAATTATAAGAGAAGCTCTTTCAAGAGAAGAGAAAATATCAGCTACATTTGCCTCAAGCTGAATTTCATAATTTTTCTGTCTCTCAACAACGCTCTTATAATTTGTATATTCACCGTCACGAAGACGAGATGTTACAGTAAATTTTTCAAACTCAAACAAAATATGTTTTTCAGAAAAATAAATATTTGCACTTAAATCGTCATCAGGAATAATCTTTAAAAGCTCATTTAATGTTTTTCCGGGAACAATTACCTTTATATTTTTATTTTCAGCATTTATTTCTTCTTTTCTTATTGCCATAAGGTAACCATCTGTTGAAACAACAGATATTGTATTATTTTCTATTTCAAACAAAGAACCTGTCCAGATAGGTTTTTTATCATTTAAAGAAATTGCAAAAATAGTCTGTTTTATAAGGCTCTTTAGTTTGCTGTTTTCAATTGAAATAAAATCATTTTTATTTATTTCAGGAATTTTTGGATATTCTTCTGCACTTGAGCCTGAAATATCAAAATTTACGTTTGCACACTTAATATTAGTAACAAAATTTTCGTCTGTTTCAATAAAAACAGGTGCATCAGGAAGTCTTCTTACTATTTCACCAAGCATTCTTGCATTTATTACTACTTTTCCCTCTTCGATAACATTAACTGCGCACTCATATTTAATTCCTATTTCAAGGTCATTACCTGTTAAAATTATACCGTTTTCATTGGTTTCAACCAAAACTCCCTCCAAAATAGGAAGAGTTGATTTTGAAGATATTGCTTTTGAAACAACATTTATTCCTTCAAGCAAAATATTTTTATCGCAAACTATTTTCATCTTTCTTTTTCCTTTCAATAAATAAAAATAAAATAAATATATAATTAAATAGTAGTATTATTAGTAGTAATATGAAAAATGTGAAAAACTACTTCAAAGCCATATAAAATATAGGTTTTTTAATGTTAACAAATTATAGAAAAATTATAAAAGTTATTAACATAAATAACATTTAAACAATCGTCCACATAAAGATATTAACATTTCAATATAAAATTATGGAAAACTATTTTAAAATACTTTTTAATTCCTTTGTCATAATCTCGATTGCAGATTTAACTTCTTTTACGGTATCAACCTGTTTTTTAACATTATCTACTGCATGAATAACAGTTGTATAATGTCTGTTTCCGTATTCTTTTCCAATTACAACATAAGACATATCTGTAAGCTCACGGCAAAGATACATACAAATCTGCCTTGCATCAGAAATATCCTGAGTTTTTCTTTTACCCTTTATATCTTCAACAGGAATACCATAATATTTTGAAACAGTTTCATTAATAGATTTTGCAGTTATTCTTATAACTCCCTCTTTTTCTATAACTGAACTTAAAGCTTCTTCTGCAAGAGCAAGATTTAATGGTTTACCAGTTATTCTTGAATAAGAAACTATTCTTGTTAAAGCACCCTCAAGCTCACGGATATTTGATTTTATACTGTCTGAAATATAGCAATAAACATCATAAGGAACTTCAATATTGAAAAATGAAGCTTTTTTCTGCAAAATTGCTATTCTTGTTTCATAATCCGGCGGTTTAATATCACCTATTAGTCCCATTTCGAAACGGGTACGAAGTCTGTCTTCCAAAGTAGGAATTTCTCTTGGAAGTCTGTCCGATGTTAAAACAATCTGTTTATTTGCATTGAAAAGATCTTCAAAAGTGTGGAAAAATTCTTCCTGAGCCATTTCTTTTCCTGCAAGGAACTGAATATCATCTATTAAAAGTATATCAGCGTTTCTGTATTTATCACGAAACTGGCCCATTGTTCTTTCACTTATTGCTCTTACCATTTCATTAGTAAATTTTTCAGAAGAAATATAAACTATATTAATGTTAGAATCAAATGATTTAACGTAGTTTGCAATAGCATGCATAAGATGAGTTTTTCCAAGTCCTGAATCTCCATATAAAAACAAGGGATTATAAGTTTGTGCAGGAGCTTCCGCAACAGCAACAGCTGCAGCGTGTGCAAAGTAATTTGAATTACCTACCACAAAATTATCAAATGTATATTTAGGATTTATAGAAGAAAAACCCTGAGGATTAAAATTAAAACTATGCTTTTTTTCCTCTTCCTCATCTCTTATATAAATATTTTCACCGTTATTTATAACTAAATTTATTTCATATCTTTCATTTAAAAAAGAAAAAACGGCATTTTGTATTAATGGGATATGCCTTTTTAGCATACTTAAAACCAAATCATTGGTAACGGCTAAAGTAATGCTTGTTTCATCTATAGATAAAGGCTTTGCATCTTTAAACCATGTGTTAAAAGTGAGGTCCGGAACTTCTGGCTTTATAAGTTCTAAAGTCTTGTCCCATACATCAATAACATTCATTTTATAAAACTCCTTACAACAATATCTAGTGTAATGCTTATGTGGAGAAGTTTTCCACATAGTTATAAACAGATATGGATAACTTTTTAAAAATTGCCTTAATACTTCTTTTTATTTAACAAAATAAAGAAACCGTAAATATTGAAAAAATATGAAATTAATAAGAATAAAAATGAAGTATTTTTTTAAAAAATCAATATATTGTGTCTTTAAGAAAAACACATAAAATAAGCATATACACCTAACAATAATTATATCAAAAAAACTTTTTTAAATCAAGTGATTTTAAAAAAATATTGACAAATAAAATAATATAATTTACAATAAAATAAACTTGCAAAAAGAGGAGAAAAAAGTATGATTAAGCACATAGTAATATGGAAATTAAAAGAAGAAAACAAAGAAGAAAATAAAAAGATTATCAAAGAAAAATTAGAAAATCTGGTAGGTAAAATAGATGAAATAAAATTTCTTCAGGTAGGAATTAATTATAATAAAAGTGATATGGCTTATGATTTATGTTTAATTTCTGAATTTTTAACAGATGAAGATTTACAGAGCTATCAGGTAAATCCTTTGCATGTTGAGGTTTCAAAATTTGTAAGAAGTGTTATAGAAGACAGAAAAGTCATAGATTACGAGTTTTAAAAGGAGGTTTCATTCCGAAACCTCCTTTTTTTACAGGTAAAAATCGTGATTACCTATGCTTTTAAAAAATGTTCTGTTATTTTTTATCCAGCTGTTTGTTGCAGTTTTTGGATTATAAAAATAAAGGCAGTTTTTAACTGTATTAAATCCGTTTAAAGCCCATTTTGCCGCTTTTACACTGTCTTTTCCCGGAGTGTTGTAAATGGTATTGTTTATAACCGGTTCATACTGAACTCCGTGATTTTTATCAAAAATAACTGTATAAATAGTATCGGGAAATAAAGGAGACTCTACTCTGTTTAAAACAACATTTCCCACTGCGACCTTCCCCTCAAAAACTTCTCCCTTGCTTTCTGCGTGAATAATTCTTGAAAGCCAGTATATATGGTCTTCTTCATATAAATATTTTATATTTTCCTGATTAATATTTAAATTTTCATTATTTATTATAATTGAATAATAATCAGGGTCCCATGTGAATGAAACATTTAAAATATCAAAAAATTCCCTCGCAGGAACATAAAATACTCCTCTTTCTATAAAGCAGGAGTCAGATAAATAATTTGTATTTCCGTTTAAAGTATATGTTTTTTTGTCTTTATAAAATTCTAAAGAAATGTTATCATTTACAACCACCGCAGATTTATTTTCTTCATTCCATATAACCTCGGATGAAAATAAATCGGATACTTTTCTTAGCGGAATAAATGTTTTATTATTCTTTAAATGAGCGAAAGACATGTCAAAATCAATGTATTTTCCGTTTATAACTACATCAACAATTGTGCTGTCTGCTTTGGCAGAAGAAAACGAAAAACAAATAAGAAAAATCAATAAAAATTTCTTTCACACAACTTCTCACCTCCCCTCTTTTACATTTTACTATAAAAAAAGCCCCCATTCAATGATATATATTTGGAAAAAAGAAAATAAATTAGTTGCAAAATGCGATAAATTTTGTTAAAATAAAAATAAGGGTATTTGTTATTATGGGAGGATTGATAAAATGAGTAAGCTTGTTTTAATAGTTGATGATGAAAAACCTATAGTTGACATACTAAAATATAACCTTAAAAAAGAAGGATATGAAACAATAGAAGCGTACGACGGAGCACAGGCTGTGGAGTATGCTCTTGAAAGAAAGCCCGATATAATTTTGCTTGACGTTATGCTTCCTAAGATGGATGGATTTGAGGTGTGCCGAAAGGTAAGAGAAAAAATGTCTACTCCTATTTTGATGCTTACAGCAAGAGAAGAAGAGGTTGACAAGGTTTTAGGACTTGAACTTGGAGCAGATGATTATATAACAAAGCCTTTTTCACCAAGAGAGCTTATGGCTCGTGTTAAGGCTAACTTAAGAAGAACTGCGCCTGCAGAAGATGCGGGAAGTGCAAAAGAAGACGAAAGCGAAATCACAATAGGAAGAATAAGCTTAAATCTTGACCGTTATGAAGTAAGAAAAGACGGAGAAATAATAGATTTAACACTTCGTGAGTTTGAGCTTTTAAAGTTTTTGGCTCTTCAGTCAGATAAGGTTTTCACAAGAGAAAAACTACTTGAAAAAGTGTGGGATTATGATTATTACGGCGACCAGAGAACAGTTGACGTAACCATAAGAAGATTAAGAGAAAAAATAGAAGATGACCCCGGTGTTCCTAATTTTGTTGTTACAAAACGAGGAGTTGGCTACTGCTTTAATAAAAATAACGATAAATAATTTAGTTTAAGGGGAACATTGATGCTTAAAAAACGCTTGCAGATAAAGATTATTGCTATGTTTGTGCTGCTTGCGCTGAGTATAATGATTATAGCGGGTACTGTTCTTATAATGAGAATTGGTAATTTCTATTCAGAAAAGTTTACCAATGAAATGAGTATTGTATTCAGTGAGGAGCAGATAAATAAAGAGCTTGAGGCAGCAACAGATAATGAAAACAGCTTAAAAAAAGTAAACGAAATTGTTGAAGCATTTTCGGGTTCAGGCAGGCTTGGCATAAATAAAAACAGAAACTATTATATTTTGGATGCCAAGACGGGAAAATGTCTTGAAAGCTCGGAAATTAATACGGGAAACCTTGTTAAAACACAAAACATTTTAACTGCTATGGGAGGCAACGTCGGAAATTCATCCGATTTTGATTCCGGCGTAATGGATTATGCATATCCCGTTAAAGCTTCGTCCGGTGAGGCTTTGTATGTTGTTTATATAAGCGACAACAGAGCAGAAGTTAAAGGTATTATAGAAAATATCTTTATGCTTCTGATTCAGGTTATGTTTTGGTGCGTTTTAATTTCGTTTGTGCTTGGATTTTTTATTTCAAGAAATATCACAAGCCCTATTATAAAGCTTACAAGAAAAGCTGAAAAGCTTGCAAAGGGCGAAAAACCTGATAATGATAATAAAAAGAAATCGAATGACGAGATAGGAATTCTTTCAGATACTTTTAATTTTATGTCTACAGAGCTTTTTAATACTTTGGACCAGATAAGAAATGAAAAGATAAAAATGGAAACAATTCTGGCAAATCTTACCGACGGTGTTATAGCATTTGACTTGGACGGAAAAGTTATTCATATAAATGCCGAAGCAAGAAAAATGCTTTCTATTGTAAGTCCTGATATAATCGATTTTGATTTATTTTTTAAGGATATAGATGTTGATATCCGTATGGGAGACATAGTATATCTTAATAAAGAAAAGGTTGAAGAAAAAATCATTTATTTTAATAATCAGGTTCTGATGGCTTATTTTGTGGTGTATAAGGGTCGCGATGATGCCGGAAAAGAAAAGATAGGCGGAGTGGTTGTTGCAATACAGAATATAACAAAACAGCAAAAGCTTGATGAGGCAAGAAGAGAGTTTGTTGCAAATGTTTCTCACGAACTTCGCACACCGCTTACAACAATTAAGTCTTATACAGAAACAATTATGGATGGTATGGATGATAAAGAGGCTATGGAATATAGTTTTCTTCAGGTAATTAACTCTGAGATAGACAGAATGACAAGAATAGTAAAAGACCTTCTTACCTTGTCTAAATTAGACCATAGTGATGATTTGAAAAAGGATGTATTTAATTTTAAAACCCTTTTATCAGATGTTGTAAAAAGGTTGGAGCTTGAGGCAAAAAAGCAAAATCACACCTTAACTTTTGCCGCAACGACTAATATTCCCGATTACATGGGTGACCGCGATAAGCTTGAAAGAGTTATAATAAACATTATATCAAACTCTTTAAAATACACGCGCAACGGAGGAAAAATAGAGGTTTATACCGGTTGCGTTTATAATGAGATTTATATCAAAATAAAAGATAACGGTATAGGAATCCCTAAAAAAGACCTGTCTCGTATATTTGAAAGATTTTACAGAGTTGATAAGGCAAGAACAAGGAAAATGGGCGGAACGGGCCTTGGCCTTGCGATAGCAAAAGAAATTATAGAAAAGCACGAAGGAAGTATAAAGATTAATTCAGAACCGAATAAAGGTACTGAAGTTATTATTACTCTCCCGCTTTCAAGAAAGAACATATAAAAAAATCCTGAAAACGATTTGTTTTCAGGATTTTTTTATATAGTTTATTTTTCTATTTTTGTCATACCGCCCATGTAAGGAACCAAAACTTCGGGAACTGTGATAGTGCCATCATCGTTCTGGTAGTTTTCCAAAATTGCGGCAACAGTTCTTCCTACGGCAACACCTGAGCCGTTTAGTGTGTGAACAAGCTGAGCTTTGTCCTTGGGATTGTCTTTAAACTTTATGTTAGCACGGCGTGCCTGATAATCTTCAAAGTTTGAGCAGGATGAAATTTCAACATATCTTCCGTAGCTTGGCATCCATACTTCGATATCGTATGTCATCGCTGATGAAAAGCCTAAATCGCCTGCGCAAAGTCTGACAACTCTGTAAGGAAGACCAAGAAGCTGAAGTACCTTTTCTGCATTCTGTGTAAGGCTTTCAAGCTCTTCGTAGCTGTTTTCGGGACGGGCAAACTTAACAAGCTCTACTTTATTAAACTGATGCTGACGGATAAGACCTCTTGTGTCTCTTCCTGCGCTGCCTGCCTCTGCTCTGAAGCATGCTGAATATGCAACGTGCTTAATAGGAAGCTTTGAGCCGTCTAAAATATCCTGACGGTACATATTTGTTACAGGAACTTCGGCTGTGGGAATTAAGAAATAGTCGTTATTTGCTACTCTGAAAGCATCTTCTTCAAATTTCGGAAGCTGACCTGTACCTGTCATGGAATCGCGATTTACCATAAATGGTGTGAAAACTTCTGTGTAACCACTGATTTCTGTGTGAGTATCTAAAA
>CALAUK010000099.1 GCA_937892135.1 uncultured Clostridia bacterium
AAGAACATCTCCGATATTGATAAAGAGGGGAACCTTAATCTGTGCGCCTGTTTCAAGTGTTGCAGGTTTAGATGCACCTGTTGCTGTGTCGCCCTTAAATCCGGGTTCTGTGTCTGTTACTTCAAGTTCAACAAATGTGGGCGGCTCAACGCCAAACACATTACCCTTATAGATAAGAAGTCTAACAACCATATTCTCTTTAACAAACTTCAAAGCATCGCCAAGCTGGTCTTTGCTCAAAGGAGAAAGGTCGAAAGTTTCCTGGTCCATAAAGTAGTACAAATCGCCATCATTATAAGAATATTCAACATCCTTACGCTCGATATGAGCCTTGGGCATTTTTTCTGTGGGTCTGAAAGTTTTTTCAATAACACCGCCTGTAATAACGTTCTTAAGCTTTGTTCTTACAAACGCTGCACCTTTACCGGGCTTAACATGCTGAAATTCTACTATCTGAAATACACTGCCATCCATTTCAAATGTTACGCCGTTTCTGAATTCACCTGCTGTTATCATTTTGTTTACCTCCAAAAATTATCTTACTTAATTATTTTATATTAAATTTAAAAAAAACACAAGTCTTTTTTTAAATAATAATCAAATTTTTTTCAAATTTGGTTAAAATTTGCGGATTTTCTCCGTTTATTACCACCAAATCCTCAATTCTTACGCCGAATTTATCTTCAATATATATTCCGGGCTCAATTGTTACTACCATATTGTCCTCTAAAACCAGGTCACTTCTCATTGAAAGACTTGGCTCTTCGTGAACAAAAAGTCCTACTCCGTGCCCCAAAGCATGCCCGAATTCTTTTTTATATCCAAAAGAGTCTATAATATCTCTTGCGCTTTTGTCAACATCACGGCAAAGCATTCCTGCCTTTGCGTTTTTAAGTCCTTCTTTCTGCGCCTTTAAAACGATATCGTACACATTTTTCATCTCGTCTGTCGCATATTTATATGCAACCGTTCTTGTCATATCAGACGAGTAGCCACCTACCTTACAGCCAAAGTCAAATGTTATAAAGTCTCCCGGCATTATCTTTTTATCAGTAGGAACTGCGTGAGGCATGGAAGAATTAATTCCCGACGCCACAATGGTGTCAAAACTTATATCATCTGCTCCCTCTTTTTTAACAAGATATGAAAACTCGTTTGCCAAATCCTTTTCGGAAACCTCAGAAGAAACAATCTTTAAAAGCTTTAAAAACGCCGCCTCTGCGATAGATGACGCTTTTTGGATTAATCTTATCTCCTCTTCGGATTTTACTCTTCTTGGCGTTTTTAAAAAGTCCTCAGGCATAAACTTTGCCTCAGGGAAGCACTTTTTTAAAGCATTTAACCCCTTAACCGTAACACAGTCTTCTTCAATATATATTAAACCAGGACATTTTCGGGGTGCATTTTCAAGCCCACCCGCTATGTCATAAACACGGTATCCGTATTCAGACGCTCTTTTCGCATCATAAACATAACGAAAATCGGTTATGATTATTCTTTCTTCTTTAGAAATCAAAAGCGCACCCTCGCCCGAAAAAGAGCTGTAATAATACATATTTTCAGGATTTTTAATATATATCCACTCATTATTATTTAATTTTTCTTCTAAAAGAGCGCATCTTTTATTAAACATCTAATCACCCTAAAAACGATTTTATACCAAGCACATAACCTAATTTACCAAAGCCTGTTATCTGACCTGTGCAAACCGGCGCAGTAACGGATTTTTGGCGAAATTCTTCCCTTTTGTATACATTTGACATATGAACCTCAACAAAAGGCACACTAACCGAGCTTATAGCATCACGAAGCGCTATGCTGTAATGAGTAAACGCGCCCGGATTAATAACAACGCCATCGTAAACTCCGTTTGCCGAGTGAATTTTATTAACTAATTCACCCTCTATGTTGCTCTGGAAAAAGTCAATAGTTACGTCTAAGTCTTTAAGACTTTCTTTTATGTAGTTATTAATATCGTCTAAGGTTTCACTTCCGTAAACTGAAACCTCGCGAATTCCTGTCATATTAAGATTTACGCCATGGATTACCAAAAACTTTTTCATTTTTATCACCTAGCTTATAAAACTTTTATAAGATTTAATTATAACCGCCGCAATCTGCATCGGGCCCTTATTATCTATGTCTATCTTAAAATGATTATTATCATAAAACGGCTGACGATTTTCCATTCTCTGTTTAATCTCTTCGGGAGAAGAGTCTTTTATAAGAGGCCTCTTTTTTATAGCGCCCACTCTTAGAAGAATGGTTTCTGCTTTCGCGTTTAAGTTAAAAACAACGCCGTTTTTCTTTAGGTTTTCGACATTTTCAGGGTCTAACACAACCCCGCCGCCCGTTGCGATAACACAGTTTTTCAAAAGAGAAATTTCTTTTATGCACTCTTTTTCAATCTTTCGAAACTCACTTTCTCCGTATTTTTCAAAAATCTCGGAAATGGGCATTTTTGTTTTCTCTACGATATAATCATCACTGTCAACAAACCGAAAACCCATTTTTTTAGAAATCACTCTTCCGATGGTTGATTTTCCCGTGCACATAAAGCCTGTTAACACAATGTTTTTCAAAGCCCGAACACCTCTTTTTTCACATCGTGATAAAGTTTATAATCTATCTTCTCGCCCGTAAACAGCTCATACGCCACAAGTCCCTGATAAATAAGCATTCCTAACCCATTTACAGCCTTTCTTGCGCCTGCTTTTTTCATTTCTGAAAGAAAAGGAGTTTCAGGCGGATTATAAATCAAATCAAACGCGTCCGTTTTGGAATCAACAAAGGAAAAATCACTTATCGGCAAGTCTTTATTTTCGCCAAGCCCCGCAGAAGTAGCATTTATAACAACATCATAGTGCTTGTTTGAAAAATTGATGCAGATTTCCTTTTTAGTTCTTAAAAAGACATAATCTTTTAATTCTTCTGCTCTTTTTATAGTTCTGTTAAAAACTGTTATGCTTTTTGCGCCCTCGTTTAAAAGCTTGATACAAATAGGTCTTGCTGCGCCTCCTGCACCTAAAATCAATATATCCTTACCTAGAATATTAATGCCCGAATTAACCAGAGAAAGATAAAATCCCTCCGCATCGGTATTATAGCCTTTAAGTTTTCCGTTTTCATTAACAATGGTGTTAACTGAGCCGTAGTCAAAAGCCTCTTTTGAAACAAAATCAAGATACTTTATAACCTCCATTTTGTGAGGTGCAGTAACATTAACGCCCTTTATATTAAGCGCACGGATTCCTGAAATTGCTTTTTCCAAATCTTCTTTTTTAACATCCATCGCACAATACACATAGTCTTTTTTAAGTTTTGACGATATAAAATTGTGCATTACAGGAGAAAATGAATGGTCAACCGGACAACCTATAATGCCAAGCACATTTGTTTTACCCGTTATACCATTCATTTTAAATCCCCCTTAAATATTAGTCATGTGTTGAATAGTTAGGCGCTTCTTTTGTAATCTGGATATCGTGAGGATGGCTTTCTTTTAAGCCTGCACCTGTGATTCTTATAAACTTACCGTTTACCTTAAGCTCGGGAATTGTTTTCGTTCCGCAATAACCCATACCAGAACGCAAGCCACCCAAAAGCTGGAACACTGTCTCAGAAAGAGGACCTTTATACTCAACTCTACCCTCAACGCCTTCGGGAACTAATTTTTTAGCATCCTGCTGGAAGTAACGGTCTTTGCTTCCCTCGTTCATAGCACCGATTGAACCCATACCACGATAAACCTTAAAGCGTCTGCCCTGATAAAGCTCAAACTCACCGGGGCTTTCTGTACAGCCTGCAAACAAGCTACCAATCATAATAACATCTGCACCTGCTGCAATCGCTTTTGTAAGGTCACCTGAATATTTGATACCGCCGTCTGCAATAACGGGGATATTCTTCTTTTTAGCATACTCTGATGCATTCATAATAGCTGTTATCTGAGGAACACCGATACCTGCAACGATACGTGTTGTACAGATAGAACCAGGACCGATACCAACCTTGATTGCATCTGCGCCTGCATCGATAAGATCCTTTGCAGCCTCTGCTGTTGCAATATTACCTGCAATAACATCAAGGTGAGGAAATGCCTCTTTAACTTTCTTTAAAGCCTTAATAATGTTAGCGCTGTGTCCGTGAGCAGAGTCAAGAACAACTGCGTCAACATTTGCGCTTACCAATGCTTCAACTCTGTCTAAAACATCGCCAGTTACACCGATAGCCGCACCTGCAAGAAGTCTTCCCTTTTCGTCTCTTGCGGAGTTGGGGTATCTAACCGCCTTTTCAATATCCTTAATTGTTATAAGACCCTTAAGGTTCATATTTTCATCAACGATAGGAAGCTTTTCAACCTTATATTTTCTTAAGATTTCCTGAGCCTGCTCAAGAGTTGTTCCCTCGGGAGCAGTAATAAGATTTTCCTTAGTCATTGACATATGAATGGGCTTTGAAAAATCTGTTTCAAAACGAAGGTCACGGTTAGTAATAATACCAACAAGCTTTGTTCCCTCTGTAATCGGAACGCCTGAAATCTTAAACTTGCCCATAAGCTCGTCTGCATCTTTTAATGTATGGTTAGGAGAAAGGCTAAACGGATTAACAATAACTCCGTTTTCACTTCTTTTTACCTTATCAACCTCTGTCATCTGCTGTTCGATACTCATATTCTTATGAATAACACCCATACCGCCCTCTCTTGCCATAGCAATAGCAAGGTTAGACTCAGTAACAGTGTCCATCGCAGCACTGATAAGAGGAATGTTTAGCTTAATTTTCTCAGTAAGCTTTGTTGAAAGGTCAATATCTCTCGGAATAACCTCTGACTTCTGGGGAATTAAAAGCACGTCATCAAATGTCAAGCCTTCAATAATACTCATAATACACAACTTCCTTTCCTTTTCAAATGTATTTTAAATAGTATATCATATTACAGCATACTTTTCAAGATATTTTTTAATTCTTCTTTGTTTTTTGCCATATTAACATCTCTTCTTACAGAAGAAGAATTTTTTTCGCCCTTAAGATACCATGCGGCGTGCTTTCTTGCCTCGCAAACTGCAATATGCTCGCCCTTGTTTTGGGTCATTAAATCAAACTGCAAAAGCGCCGTATTAACCTTGTCCTCAAGAGTTGGATAGTATAAAACCTTTCCGTGTTTAAATATCTCATCAATCTGGCGAAATAAAAACGGATTTCCCATAGCGCCTCTTGCAACCATAACAGCGTCGCAGCCTGTTACCTTTTTCATGTTAAGAGCATCTTCCGCTGAAAAAATGTCGCCATTTCCTATAACGGGAATTTTAACCGCATCTTTAACCTTTTTAATTATTTGCCAGTCTGCTTTTCCCGAATAGTACTCTTCTCTTGTTCTTCCGTGAACAGTAATTGCACTTGCCCCTGCTGCCTCGGCCGCCTCGGCCACCAAAACCGCATTTATATTATCACTATCCCAGCCTTTTCTTATTTTAACTGTAACGGGCACTGAAGAATTTTCACAAACCTTTTTAACAATTTCATAAGCCTTGTCGGGATTTTTCATAAGGGCACTGCCCTCCCCGTTTCCGGCTACTTTAGGCACAGGACAGCCCATATTGATATCTAATATGCACGCACCGGTAGAGAGTGCTTTTTCGCACGAAGCAGCCATCACATCAGGCTCTGAGCCAAAAATCTGAATAGCAAAGGGTTTTTCTTCTTCGGCACATTCCATCATCTTAAAGGTCTTTTTATCGTTAAACATAAGTGCTTTTGAGCTTATCATCTCAGTATACACAAGCCCCGCTCCGAACCTTTTGCATATTCTTCGAAATGCCGAATCAGTAACACCCGCCATTGGTGCTAAAAATATTTCGTTTTCAAATTCAATTTCTCCGATTTTCATATTGCACCTTACATAAAAGCAGGAAGTCTCCAACAAAGGAAACTCCTGCCTCTTTTAATAAACATCATTTTTAATAATATCTTCGTAAGACTCTCTTTTTACTAAAAGCGAATCCTTGCCCTCAGACAACAAAACAACAGCGGGGCGAGTTAATCTATTGTAGTTACTTGCCATAGAATAGTTATATGCACCTGTTGACAAAACCGCTAAACAATCGCCCGGCTCAGCATACTGAAGAGGCATATTTTCGCCTATAAGGTCACCTGATTCGCAGCATTTTCCCGCAATTGTAACTGTGTCTTTCTTTTCTTCGTCTGCCTTATTTGCAATAAGCGCAGTATAATCTGCCCCATACATAATGTATCTCGGGTTATCTGCCATACCGCCGTCAACAAAAACGTATTTTCTGATATTCTCAATCTCTTTAACAGCGCCTACGGTGTACAATGTTACACCTGCCGCACCAACTAATGATCTTCCCGGCTCCATAATGATTTTAGGCATTAAAAGGCCTTTTTCCTCAGCCATTTTCTTAACAGTTTCACTCACTGCCTTAATATATTTATCATACTCAACAGGGTCGTCTGTTTCAAGATATTTTATGCCAAAGCCGCCGCCTAAGTTAAGCTCTTTTATCTCTACGCCAAGCTCATTTTTGATTTTAGCCATAAAATTCATCATAACCTCTGCTGCATGGCAAAAAGGCTCAAGGTCAAAAATCTGAGAGCCTATGTGACAGTGAATACCAACAACATTTAATGTATCGTAATTTTTAGCCTCTTTAATAATTTCAAAAGCCTCGCCGTTTTCAATGGCAACACCGAACTTTGAGTCAATCTGACCGGTTTTTACAAAATCGTGAGTATGCGCATCAACACCGGGCTTGATTCTAAACATTATATCAGCCTTTTTACCTAGCTTTGTCAGAATTTCATTAAGCATACTCATCTCGTATGAGTTGTCAACAATAATTCTTCCAACGCCCTCAGAAACCGCCATTTCAAGCTCTTCATAAGACTTGTTGTTTCCGTGGAAATATATTTTTTCACGAGGAAATCCCGCTTTTAAAGCAGAATAAAGCTCTCCTCCCGAAACAACATCTACGCCAAGGCCCTCTTCTTCTACAATCTTATATATACCAACACACGAAAAAGCCTTAGACGCATAAAGCGCAAGGCCGTTTCCGCTATAATATTTATCTATTGCATTTTTATATGTTCTGCAATTTTTTCTTATTAAGTCCCCATCAAAAACATATAACGGAGTCTTGTATTTTTCTGCTAATGAAACAGCATCAACACCCGAAATGGTAAGATGCTTTTTTTCGTTAACGCCAAGGTTATCATAAAGAAACATAACAAGCTTATCCTCCTTAGGATATATTACATTAATTATACCACAGGAGAAAATATTATGTCAAATGAAATTGCTTTTAAAGCTTAATAAAATTGAATTTTTTATATATACCTTATGCGATTTATTTAAAAATTAACGAGTTTTGAAAATAAATTGCCGAAAATTGCATAATATGTAAGCTTTTTTACATCGCTGTCTGATATTATGCTGACCTCACCTATCGGTTTTTCTCCCTTTAAAATTTTCGCTTTTCCAATCTCTTCTCCCTTTTTAACGGGTGCATCAACAGGATTTTTTAACTCATTTATAACCTTAATGTCACCTGTGTCGCCTTTTTTTACAAGCACATTAAAATTATCACGGATAACTCCCGAAATCTTTTCCTTGTCACCTTTTTTTATTAAAGTCTCACCCGCTGTATCACCCGATTTTAATGCAGGGAAAATTTCATAATTTGAAAAACCGTAGTTTAAGAGTTTTTTTGCATCTTCAAATCTGTCAGCTGATGTTTCTGCTTTCATAATAACTGCTATAAGCTGCATATTATCTCTTTTTGCGGACGCTGAAATGCAGTTTTTGGCAATCGAGGTTGAGCCTGTTTTAAGCCCGTTTGCGCCCTCGTAAAAACGAATTAGCTTGTTGGTGTTTGAAAGTTCAAACGCTCCGTTTCTAAGAGAATCCATCCATATAGTTGTAAACTCAAAAATCTTTTCGTGCTTTAAAAGTTCACGACTCATTATAGAAATATCTCTTGCTGAGCTGTAATGCCCCTCTTCATCTAAGCCATTAGGGTTTTTAAACTGAGTATTTACCATTCCAAGCTCTTTGGCGCGCTCATTCATTAAAGAGACAAAGCCCTCCTCGCTTCCCGAGACATACTCTGCTAATGCAACCGCCGCATCATTTCCCGATGCAACCGCAACGCCTTTTAATAAATCATAGACGCTCATCTGCTCACCGGCATCTAAAAAAATTGTTGACCCGCCCATGCTTTTTGCATTTTCGCTTCCCGTAACCATATCATTAAAGCTTATTTTTCCTGAATCTATCGCCTCCATAACAAGAAGCATCGTCATAACCTTTGTAACGCTTGCAAGCGCCAGTTTTTCATCAGGATTTTTTTCAAAAAGTACCTCACCTGTGCTTTGCTCAATTAGAATTGCTGATGGTGCGCTTATTTCAAGCACATTGTTTTCTTCGGCTGTTACGCTAAAGCCTGAAAACAGATTTAAAAACAGCACAAGCGCAAGCACCTTGCTTAACTTTTTATATAGACGCATAAAAAAACCTCCTGTCTTAATAGTATAAACTATGCAAACAGGAGGTTTAATATAACATTAATTATTTAAGATAAGACGGAGAATCCATGTCGATATATTCAACATCAAATTCCTTGCCCTTATTCTTTCTTGCCTCGAAGAACTTAAGCGCAACCTTATCAAACAAAGCATAGGACAAAACATCTTCCTCCTGCTCCATGTAGGGCTTAATTTCTTCTCTTAATTTATCAAGCTCGGGTGCAATCTTATCTGCGGGACGGCATGTAATTCTTTCCTCGTCACCGATTATCTTTTTAACGATTTCATCGCTTATCTGAACAGGAGTCTGACCGTATTCACCGCGTACGATACCCTTTGTTTCTTTTGTAATCATCTTGTATCTCTCGCCTGAAATAACATTAAACACAGCCTGAGAGCCTACAATCTGGCTTGACGGAGTTACAAGCGGAGGATTACCTAAGTCCGCACGAACACGGGGAACTTCTTTTAAAACCTCCATAAACTTGTCTTCCTTGCCTGCCTGCTTAAGCTGAGAAACAAGGTTTGAAAGCATACCGCCGGGAACCTGATACAAAAGTGTGTTAACATCAACGCCCATTACCTTGGGATTTAAAAGTCCACTTTCAAGATACTCCTCGCGCAAGGGTCTGAAGTAATCTGCAATATCAGAAAGAAGCGACAAATCATAGCCTGTGTCATACTCTGTGCCTCTTAAAGATGCAACCATAGCCTCTGTTGCGGGCTGAGATGTTCCAAGCGCCAAAGGCGACATAGCACAGTCAACAACGTCAACGCCTGCCTCAATGGCTTTCATATATGTCATTGAAGCAACACCTGATGTATAGTGTGTGTGAAGCTGAATCGGAATCTTAACTGTTTCTTTAACAGCTGAAACAAGCTCGTATGCGGGATTAGGAAGTAAAAGTCCTGCCATATCCTTGATACAGATAGAATGTGCGCCCATTTCCTCAAGCTGTTTTGCAAGCTTTGTGTAATACTCAACAGAGAATAAGTCCTTATCCTCGCTTATTGTATAACACAAGGTTGCCTGAACGTGACCTTTTGCCTTGTGAGTTGCCTTAATAGCGCTCTCAAGGTTACGGACATCATTTAGTGCGTCAAATATACGCAAAATATCAATACCGTTTGCAACAGACTTTTCAACGAAGTATTCAACAACATCGTCAGCATAATGTCTGTAGCCTAGTATGTTCTGACCACGGAAAAGCATCTGCAAAGGAGTATTCTTTGCCTTGTCCTTTATCTTTCTTAGTCTCTCCCAAGGGTCTTCATTTAAAAATCTCAAACAAGAGTCAAATGTTGCTCCGCCCCAGGCCTCAAGAGAATGATAACCAACCTTATCAAGCTTCTCAACTATGGGCAGAATCTGCTCTGTTGTCATACGAGTCGCAATCAAACTCTGATGTGCGTCTCTTAATATAGTTTCTGTAATTTTTACAGGTTTAGCCATTTTAATTTTCTCCTTCTATTATTTTAAGCGTAAAGTGATAAGAATACGCCCGCCGCAACTGCAGAACCGATAACGCCTGCAACATTGGGGCCCATAGCGTGCATCAACAAGAAGTTAGCAGGGTTTTCTTTCTGACCAACCTTTTGTGAAACACGGGCAGCCATAGGAACAGCAGACACGCCTGCAGAACCTATAAGAGGATTAACCTTACCGCCTGTTAAATAGTACATTACCTTGCCAAGCAAAGTTCCGCCCGCTGTGCTTAATGAGAATGCACAAACACCCAAAACAATAATCTTTAAGGTTTCAGCGGAAATAAGGGTTGATGCTGTTGCTGTTGCACCAACTGTTACACCAAGGAAAATTGTTACTATATTCATAAGCTCGTTCTGTGCAGTTTTGCTCAAGCGGTCTGCAACGCCGGATTCTTTAATAAGATTACCAAGCATAAGCATACCAACAAGCGGAATAGCATCAGGAACAATTAAACCAACAACGATTGTAACAATTATGGGGAAAAGCATTTTTTCCTTCTTTGATACTTCGCGAAGCTGCTCCATAACAACTGCTCTTTCCTTTTTGGTTGTCAGAGCCATCATAATAGGCGGCTGAATTACAGGAACAAGCGCCATATATGAATATGCCGCAATAGCAATAGCAGGCAAAAGATGCGGAGCCAGAGTCTTTGTAACAAAGATAGCTGTCGGGCCGTCTGCACCGCCGATGATGCCGATAGCCGCTGCCTCCAAAACATTAAATCCTAATAAAATAGCACCGATAAATGTTGCAAAAACGCCAAGCTGAGCTGCAGCGCCAAGCAAAATGCTCTTAGGGTTTGCAATTAAGGGACCAAAGTCTGTCATCGCACCGATGCCAAGGAAGATAAGCGGAGGATAAATTCCAAGCTTAACACCTAAGTACAAAAGGTCCAAAAGACCGCCCTCATTTAAAACACGACCAAAATCAATATGCCCGTCCACCATAAACTGCGCATCTGAAAACCATTCAGGATGCATTATGTTTGCTGTCTGCGGAAGGTTTGCCAAAAGCATACCAAATGCAATAGGCATTAAAAGTAGTGGCTCAAACTGCTTAACAATTGCAAGGTATAATAAAAAGCAAGCAATTATTATCATAAGAGCAACTTTCCACCAGTCAGGACCTGAAAACATCATAGAAATACCTGTGGTGTTTAAAAATTCACTTATACCATTTATAAAAGTTTCAAACACGAAAAATCACTCCAATTCCAAAAGATTAGGACAAGGAAATTAGAGCGTCACCTGTGTTGACACTTGCACCTTTTGTCACGATAACTGAAGAAACTGTTCCGTCATTGGGAGCAACAATTTCGTTTTCCATTTTCATAGCTTCCAAAACTAACAAAACATCGCCTTTTTTAACAGCGGCTCCGTTAGATACCTTAATGTCAAGGATTGTTCCGGGCATGGGAGCAGAAATAGTGTTAGCGCCGGCAGGAGCAGGAGCCTGAGCGGGTGCAGCTGCAGGAGCAGAAGCAGGTGCAGAAGCCTGAACAGGAGCATTTTCAAAGCTCTGTGTTTCTTCAACCTCTACGTTATATACATTACCATTTACTTTAACAACAAATTTTTTCATTTTTTTAATCCTCCTAAATTTTTTATATAGCTTATTTCTTCCAGATACATTCGCCAGTAGCGCTGTCTGTTACACTGACAACACGAAGTCTCTTGTTCGGGTCATCTCCGCTCATAGCAGCAACAGCAGAAGAAATAACTGCAACAGTTTCTTCCTTGTTGATTTCATTTACGGCAGTCGGCGCACTAACCACGCCAGCCTCTAAAGCTTTTTTAGGCTCTTCTTTTCCAAAAAGCTTCATAACATTTAGCACAACCATAAGAATTATAAGCACAGAAAACACGATCAGCATACCCTGAAGAGCAACAACACCTGACTCAGCAAAGCTTATTTCTGCGTTTTCAAGCGCCTGATTGCTTAAAACCATAATCTTGCCTGACATAAATTTCACCCCTTGTCTTAGTCGATAATAATATATTGGATAGTACAAATACCCTATCCTCGCTCATCATACATTATACTAAAAAATTTTATTTAAAGCAAGTATTTTATTAACTTTTTTTCTAATTTTTTCTTTATTTTTACTGTTTTTACAAAAAAAATGCTAAAAACGTTAGTTTTAAATAAAAAAAACGGCAAAAGCCGTCTTTTTTTTATGAATTCATAAGCTTATTTACTTCAACCGAAGTTAAATGCCGCCATCTTCCGACAGGCAGATTTCCAAGTCCAATATCGCCGACAGATTCTCTGTGAAGAGCTACTACCCTGTACCCCAGCGCCTCAAACATTTTTCTTACCTGACGGTTTTTACCCTCATGGATAGAAATTTTAACAACGCTTCTTCCGGGATAACTGTTTACAAGGTCAACCTCGGCAGGCGAAGTAACATAATCTTCAATTCTTACTCCCTTTCTTAACGCATTTAAGTGAGAAATTGAAATGCCGCCTTTTATTGTGGCTATATATGTTTTTGTTATATTATGCTTAGGGTGCGTGATTTTATAGGTAAAATCGCCGTCATTTGTTAAAATAAGAAGTCCGCTCGTGTCGTAGTCTAATCTTCCAACAGGATGAAGAGAAACATTAGGAAGCTCTTCTTTTACCAAATCAATAACGGTTGATCTTTCAAACTGATCTGTTACAGAGCATATATACCCCTCGGGCTTATTTAGCATAATATAGCACTTTTCTCTTGCGACCTTTAATTCAACTCCGTCTAAAAAGACTCTGTTGTTGCCAATTTCGACCTTTGTTCCCATTTCGGTAACAACTTTTCCGTCAACTTTGACTCTTCCCTCTAAAATAAGCTCCTCAGCGTGACGCCTTGACGCCGCTCCGCTCATTGAAATAAATCTCTGTAACCTGACAATTTCACTCATAATCTGTCTCCAATTTATTTGTTTTCTTTAATTCCTATGCCAAGCTCATTAAGCTGCTTTGTGTCAACAACGTCAGGAGCATTGGTCATAAGCTCTGAAGCATTCTGAACCTTAGGAAATGCAATAACTTCACGGATAGACTCTGATCCTGCCAAAAGCATAACAAATCTGTCAAGTCCGTATGCCATACCGCCGTGAGGAGGTGTTCCGTATTTAAACGCTTCAAGTAAGAATCCAAATCTTTCCCAAGCCTGCTCTTTAGTAAAGCCAAGCACCTCAAACATCTTCTGCTGGAATTCTGTGTTAAATATTCTTATAGAACCGCCACCAAGCTCACAGCCGTTTAAAATAACGTCATAAGCCTTTGCACGAACTCTTGCGGGGTCAGAATCCAAAAATTCAATATCCTCGTCCATAGGTGCTGTGAAAGGATGGTGCTTTGCAACAAATCTTTCATCTTCCTCGCTGTACTCCAAAAGCGGGAACTCTGTTACCCACAAAAGCTTAAAGTCATCTTTATTAATCATATCAAGGCGTTTTGCAACCTCGCATCTTAGAGCGCCCAAGGAGTCAAACACAACCTCGTCTTTGTCTGCAACGAACAAAATTGTGTCGCCCACTTTAGCCTCTGCCGCCTTTTTAATGTTTTCTATTTCTTCTTCTGTTAAGAATTTAGCGATAGGACTTCTTACGCCCTCGCCTTCAACAACCATCCAAGCAAGACCCTTTGCTCTGTATGTCTTAACAAATTCGCCCAAAGAATCAAGCTCTTTACGGCTAAGCTTTTCCGCTCCGCCGGGAACAGTTATACATCTTACACTTCCGCCGTTTTCAATTGCGCCCGTAAACACACCGAAGCCGCAAGCTTTAACGATTTCTGAAATGTTTTTAATCTCAAGACCGAAACGCAAATCGGGCTTATCTGAGCCAA
>CALAUK010000100.1 GCA_937892135.1 uncultured Clostridia bacterium
TGACTTAGTGTTTGAAACTATGGGTGCTTATGCTTTCCTTGATGCGACAGCTAAAGGCGACGACGGAAAAGAGCTTTCAGGCTCAAGAGACGAAGGCAAAAAAGAGACTAAGCGTAACGCCTTTAAAAAGCTTTATATCCATGCAGACGGTGTTACAGAGTTTAACGTAGCAGTTGTATTCCGTATGGAAAATGATTCAAACTTTGTATATGAGTATGTTCCCTTTGAAGACTGGAGCAACGACAATATTCCTATGGCGTATGCAGATATGATTTATGTAAACGGCGAGGAAGTTGCAGACTTCGACAAGGGAGAAACAACATACGAAAAGGTAGTTCGCTATGATGAAGATGTAGAAGTAACAGCCAGCGTTTCAAGTGAGTTTAACTATGAAATAGAAGAGAGCGAGGGCGAAATTACAGTAACAGTAACAAGCAAGTATAATGAAAATATTAAAGCTGTATATACTGTTGTAATTTTAAGAGAGCCTGAGCAGATTACTGACGGAAACTACTCAAAATATAAAGCGGTTTCGGCAGAAGCAAGCACAGAGCCTGAGGCAAATGAAGGACATGTTGCAGAAAAGGCAATAGATAAAGACCTTTCAGACGAGTCTCGATGGGCTTCTGATGAAGTTGGTGCAACTCTTACAATAGACTTAGGCGATGAAAAAGCTGTTGACGGTGTTGCAATTCAGTTCTATGATGCACACAGAAACTTCTATTTTGACATTCTTTATTCAACAGATGGTGTTACATTTACACCTTATGCATTAAACCTTTCTTCATCAGGTCTTGTATCGGGAGAAGAAATTATTAAGTTTATAGAAACTGTTGATGCAAGATTTATAAGATATGTAGGCTATGGTAACTCAGAAAATGCATGGAACTCACTTGTTGAATTCTCTGCAGTATACAAAAAAGAACCTGTCTTTGAGTTTGAGGGAGATAACGAAACAGAAGACGGCGGCGAAATTTAATAAACAAAACAAAAAAACCGATATGCGATTGCATATCGGTTTTTCTATTTAAATTATATATTCTGGCGTTTTATTTTGTTTGAGGTTGTTTTTTCAAACTCTTTATCACGGATAATGATTTCTGAAATCTGCTTGTATGACGGAAGAGATGCCATTGCCTCAGAAACCTTTTTCTTAAGTTCCGCATGAGAAAGAGGAGTTTCGGGGTCTAAGAAAATCTGCGCCGACAAAGTTTTTTCTGCGCCATCGGCTTCTTTGTCTGAGTAAACTATAACTTCCTTCACTTCGGGAATTGAACTTATATAGTTTTCAAGCTCCTCGGGATATATGTTTTTGCCGTTTGATAAAACTATAAGGTTTTTCTTTCTTCCTGTAATCATCAACTGACCTTTTTTGTTGAATTTACCATAGTCGCCTGTGTAGAACCAACCGTCAATGATAGCTTCGCTTGTGAGCTTTTCATCTTTGAAGTAGCCCATCATAACGGTGTCGCCTTTAACGATAATTTCACCAATACCCTCTTCGTTAGGTTTGTCGATTTTAACCTCGATGCAGGGAAGGCATACGCCAACAGTAGCAGGGTCATTAAAGAAATCGCGGTTGCAGCTTACAAGAGGAGAACACTCTGTTATTCCGTAGCCTGAGATAAGGTCTATGCCGATATCGTCAAAAAATTCGCCTATTTCAGAGCGTATAGGTGCGCCTCCGCAAACGATTTTGCGCATATTGCCGCCAAACACCTTATGGACTTGAGCGAACAATTTCTTTCTTGCATCAATGCCGAAGAATCTTAAAAAGCGGCTTAAGCCTATAAGTATTTTAAAACCTTTTTCCTTACCTGTCTGCTTGATGTTTTTCTGAATTTTGCTGTAGAAAAGCTCTGCGAATGCAGGAACAAGCATAATATAGGAGGGCTTATAAAGCTCAAGGTTTGAAAGCACCTGCTTTAAGTTGTGATTGATGCAGATTGTTGCGCCTTTGTGAAGGCTTACCAATATTCCGCACACTGACTCGTATGTGTGATGATACGGAAGAACTGAAAGGCACACGTCAAACACAGTTGAAACCTGAAGTCCGTAATATACACAGGAAACAAGGTTTTTCTCAGAAAGCATAACGCCTTTTGACATTCCTGTTGTTCCGGAGGTGTATAAAATTGTTTTAAGCTCTTCTAATGAGTTAGGCTCGGCTTCTTCAAATCTTCTGTCTCCTGCATCATAAAGAGATTTTCCTTTTTCAATAAGCTCAAAATAGCTTAATGCGTTCTCAGGCGCAGAAGAAAAGCTTACCACTTTAACATTTGGCATTTCTTCTCTCTTGTCCGAGAAAAGCTTTTCATATTTTTCATCGCAGAAGATAATGTCTGTTTCCGAGTGATTTATAACATTTAAAATGTCTGCTTCGGGCAGGTCTTTATCTATTGGTACAAACACATTGTTTGAAGAAAGAGCACAAAGGTAAACAACAAGCCATGTGTAGCTGTTCTGGCCTATGCAGGCTATGTGCTTTTTTTCTATTCCCATATCTGAAAGGGCAGTGCCGAGATAAAGAGTGTCATTATAAAACTCATTATACGTTACGCTTATAATCTCTTTGCTTTTCTGATACTTAAAAGCAATCGTTTCTCCTGCGGCTTCTGCGCGCATTTTAAGCATCTGTCTTAAAGTGGAAAAAGGCTCCACTTCGTTTAAAGGATAATTTTTCTGTCTTTTCATAAAAAATAACCGCCTTATAGTATTTTTAATTAAATTATCTAGTAACAAAAACTAGTTTACCACATTTTTCTGATGATGTCAATGTTTTGTGTGAATTATATTTATTGACAATTGGGAAGCGGTGTGATAAACTAAAATCGAAACGGGAGGGAGAAAAATGTCATTTCGCGAAAAATATTTAAATTACAGATGTCCAAGGTATGAAACAATGCCGTCGGTTCAGCTTTATAAAGACCAGCTGGTAAGTGTGCTTGAAGAGTATATGGCACCTTTTGTTACAGAAGATAAGCTTATCACATCTTCTATGATAAATAACTATGTTAAGCACAAGGTTATAAAACCTCCTGTGAACAAAAAGTATGACAGAGAGCACCTTGCTTATTTGTATGTTATATGTCTGTTGAAAAGATTTATGACTATTGAGCAGATAAGTACCGGTATAGAATTTGTTTTAAAGAGCAGACGTATGCATAGCGCTTATGATATGTTTTGCGACGAGCTTGAAAACGCGTTGCAGAAAACTTTCGGAGGTGAGCCTCTTCATGAATGTGAAGAAGACAGCGAGGAGGTACGTATTGTAAGAGGTGTTACGAATGGCCTTGTAAACTTTGTTTTTGCTAATGTTTTAATAAACGAAATAAGAGATTGATTATAAAAAAGCTCCGTAAATACGGGGCTTTTTGCATGCTTTGAAAAATATTTTAAAAATATTAAATTTACTAATTGACAAAAAACTTTTCTTGTGCTAGAATTGTATTTAAGTAAACAAAATTTATATTGAACAAAAAAGCGGTGATAATTATGGGCTATAAACTTAATATGTTTGAAACGTCCCTTTCCGTCTCCAGACTTTCTTACATACACTATTTCGAGTTCGCTGAAAACTATGAGACAACAAATGATTCCCATGAGTTTTGCGAACTTTTGTATGTTGACAGGGGAACTATTTCCGTAAGCTCCGAGAACTACATGGGCGATCTTTCGGGCGGACAGATGATTATTCATAAGCCAAGAGAGATTCATTCTCTCAAGTGCAGTGCAGTTAATGTTCCTAATGTTATTGTTATAGGCTTTGAGTGTGACGAAAAAGAGCTTGAGATGTTTTCATACAGGGCAATAAACCTTTCCTCTGAGCATAAAAAGATGCTTTCTGAAATTATGAAAGAGGGAATGAATGTTTATGAACCTCCGTATGATGTGCCAAACACTTTTGAGATGAAAAAGCGCGAAAATTGCGTTTATGGTGCAGACCAGATGCTGAAACTAAGGCTTGAGATGTTTTTGATATCTTTAGTAAGAATGTATCAGGATGCAGATATACATATGGATAAAGTTCCGTTCATAAGTGTCAGCAGAATAAGCGAAATTCATCAGCATATAACAGAGCACTATACTGAAAAGATTTCGCTTGATGATATATGTTTTTTGTTTGGAACAAATAAGACATCTTTGTGCCGTGATTTTAAAAATGAATATGGAACAACGATTTTAAGATATGTTAATGAACTAAGAATAAAAGAAGCAAAGGCTCTTTTGAGGCAGAATAAGATGTCTGTAACTGAAATTTCAGAAAAGCTTGGGTTTAATTCTATCCACTATTTCTGTAAAACATTTAAAAAAATAACAAGACTTTCACCTAAGGAGTATATTAAAAATATACGCTCTAAGTTTGACAGCAGGGAATAATATGTAAAAAACCGCAAATTTTGCGGTTTTTTGTTTTTTCAAGGAAGAAAAGGAGTTATTTTTAATAGCAATTTGCATAAAAATATTGGTTTTATGTTGACTAAATTTTTATAATATGATATAATTTACTATGTATATGTATGTTTAAATGGCATTTTATGGTCGTTCGAAAAATTTGAAAAAAGAGGTAGTAAATATGAGCAAGAAAATATGGCTTTCAACTCCTACTATGCACGGCGAAGAGCTGGAATATATGAAAGAAGCGTACGATACTAACTGGATGTCTACTGTCGGCGCTAACATTAATGAGGTTGAAAAACTGACATGCGAATACATAGGCTGCAAGCATTGTGTAGGATTATCATCGGGTACTTCGGCGCTCCATCTTGCAGTTAAGCTTGCGGGAGTTAAAAAAGGTGATGTGGTTTTCTGTTCTGATGTTACTTTTGCGGCAACGGTTAACCCTGTTGTTTATGAGGGCGGCGTGCCGGTTTTTATAGACACCGAAGAAGAAACCTGGAATATGGATCCTGAGGCTTTAAAAAAGGCTTTCAAGATGTATCCTGAATGTAAGGTAGTAGTTATTGTAAACCTTTATGGTGTGCCTGCAAAGCTTCGTGAAATAAGGCAGATCTGCGATGAGCACAATGCGGTTTTAATTGAAGATGCGGCAGAATCTTTAGGTGCTACATACAATGGCAGACAGACAGGAACATTTGGCGATTATTCTGTTATTTCTTTTAACGGAAACAAAATAATAACAGGCTCTTCGGGCGGTATGCTTATGTCAGATGATGAAGAGAAGATTAACAGAGCGAGAAAATGGTCAACACAGAGCCGTGAGGATGCGCCCTGGTATCAGCACGAGGAGACCGGCTATAATTACAGAATGAGTAATGTAATTGCAGGCGTAGTAAGAGGGCAGTACAAGTACTTAGACGAGCACATAGAAAGAAAAAAGGAAATCTATTTAAGATATAAAGAGGGACTTTCCGGTTTGCCCATTTCTATGAATCCTTATATTGAAAGCGAAATGGAGCCTAATTTCTGGCTAAGCTGTGCAATTATAGATAAAGAGGCTATGGCAAAGCAGGTAAGAGGCGAGAGAGATGCTTTGTACATTTCAGAAAAGGGAAAAAGCTGTCCTACGGAGATATTGGAAAAGCTCTTAGAGCACAATATCGAGGGAAGACCTATCTGGAAACCGATGCATATGCAGCCGATTTACAGAAACAACCCCTTTGTTACTAAAAACGGAGACGGAAGATGCCAGACTAATGCATATATAAATAACGAAAATGCAGTTGATGTGGGTGCAGATATTTTTGAAAGAGGCTTGTGCCTGCCGTCTGATATAAAAATGACCAAAGAAGAGCAGGACAAGGTAATAAGCATTATAAGAGAGTGCTTTAAATAAGACTGCGAAAGGGTTTTTGAAATGACGAGATACATAAATTTAGCTGTTAAAAGACTTTTTGATATAGTTGGAAGTTTTCTTGTATTACTTATATTATCGCCGGTGTTGCTGGTTTCTGCAATACTAATAAAAGTTTTTATGCCCGGACCTATATTCTTTTTTCAAGAAAGAACCGGAAAAAATGGAAAAGTGTTTAAGATATATAAGTTGAGGACCATGAAAGTTGATAAGGTGGCTGAAAAAAATTTCGATATTGACAAAGATAAAGACAGGATTACGCCTGTGGGGAACTTTTTAAGGCGATTTAAGATTGATGAAGTTGTTCAGCTTATTAATGTCTTGCGTGGAGAAATGAGCATGGTTGGGCCTAGACCGACCTTAAAAATTCAGACAGATCAGTATTCTGAATATGAGAGGCAAAGGCTGAAAATGGCTCCGGGTATGACAGGACTTGCGCAGGTTAATGGAAATATTGAATTGTCATGGGAAGAAAGAATTGTTTATGATATAAAGTATATAGATGGGTTTTCTGTGTGGCTTGATATTAAGATATTAGTTAAGACTGTGTTGATTGTTCTATTGGGAGAAAAGAGATTTGTGCAAAGACCTGATATTGAGAAGGTAAAAGAGAAACATACTATTGATGTGTAAAAAAGAAAAGAGAGTGCGAAGATGAAATTTGTATTGATAGGTTCAGTTATTTCGAGCGAGTGTGCATTAAAAATAATGATAGAAAAGAACATAGATATTGAAATGGTTTTTTCTCTTGATGAGGAATATTCGAAAAATGTTTCTACATATAGACCTATTCACAAATTGGCTGAGGCGAATAATATATCTTTTAAAAAATTCAAAAATATAAATGATCCGGAGAATGTAGAAATTTTAAGAAAAATTAATCCTGATTATATTTTTGTAATTGGCCTGTCTCAGCTGGTAAGAGAGGAAATATTTAAGTGCGCAAAAAAGGGAGTGATAGGATATCACCCTGCACCGCTACCTAAGTTCAGAGGGCGTGCGGCCATTGTCTGGCAGATGTTATTAGGCATAAGAAAGTCGGCTTCCACATTGTTTTTTATAGATGATGGAATTGATTCAGGAGATATTATTTGTCAGCAGGAGTACATTATTGAAGAAAATGATTATGCAGAAGATGTACTGGAAAAGTGCAAGAGTGCTGCCCTGGAGGCAATTTCTAAGGGCATCGACTTGCTTTTGGATGAAAACTTTAAGCCTGTGAAACAAAAAGAAGAAGAAGCCACCTATTTATTAAAAAGAACACCTGAAGACGGAAGGATTAATTGGAGTGACAGTGGCGAAAATATTTTAAGGTTAATCAGAGCAACATCTAAACCGTATCCGGGTGCTTTCTCGCAGTATGAAAACAAAAACAAGGTTATTTTCTGGAGGGCGGAATTTGTTCCCACTGATAAATATTTTGGATTTAATGGGCAAATAGTTTCAAGTGCGGAAGAAAGTCTGGAGATTTTGTGCCCGGGCGGCATTTTGAAAGTTAGCGAATATAGTAATGTAGATGGAATTAAGTTGGTTGTAGGACATAAATTTATTTGAGTCGGAGTGTTGAATTATGAAAATTTTAGTATACGCACCTCATAATGATGATGAAGTTCTTGGTGTAGGAGGAACGATTGCAAAATTAGCGGATGAAGGACACGATGTTTATGTTTGTGAAGTAACAAGCGGAGCGAATAAAGAACGTGTTGAATTAATAAAAGATGAAGCACTAAAGGCACACAGCTTGCTAAAAGTGAAGAAAACATATTTTTTGGATTTGCCGGTGGTAGAATTGAAAAATATTTCGTCTGTTGAATTAAACAAAAAAATTCTCGAGGTTGCAAAGGATGTCAGCCCTGATATAGCGTTCATTCCTCATAAAGGAGATATGCACAGGGATCATTACGAAGTAGCACTGGCTGCAATGGTGGCATTACGCCCTGTTGAGTTGCCGAAGCTAAAAGCTATTTATGCTTATGAGACTTTGTCTGAAACAGAATGGAATATACCATCTTCGGATAATCTGTTTGTGCCGAATGTGTGGGTGGATATTACAGGTTATATTGAAAAAAAAGTAGAGGCGATGGAGTGCTATGCATCTCAAATGCAGGTTTTTCCAAAACCTCGGTCAATTGAAGCTATAAAAGCTTTATCTGCATACAGAGGTTCGACTATTTGTTGCAAAAATGCTGAGGCATTTATGCTTATAAGACAAAATGGTGTGTGTTGAAAGGGAATGCTTATGAAATTATCAGAATTAGATAGAGTGGCAATAAGAGAATTTACAGAAGAGGATATAGAAAACAAAGTAAAATGGATTAATGATCCCGACAACAACCAATTTCTTCATTATGATTTGCCGTTAAGTGTGGAAAAAACTTTAATCTGGTTTAAAAATAAAGCCAAAAATCGTTTGGATTGTGTAATTGAGTATGATGGAGTTCCTGTTGGCCTTATAGGTCTTTTAGGTATAGATGAGAAGAATTGTAAGGCTGAATTTTATATAAGTATGGGAGAAAAACAATATAAAAGAAAGGGTATTGCAAAAAAAGCGGGCATTATTTTTATTGAGTATGTTTTTGCATCTTTGGATATTCAAAAGATTTATTTGTACACAGAAGAAGAAAATATTGTAGCTCAGAAGCTTTTTGAAAAATTGGGCTTCGTAAGAGAAGGGCTTTTTCGAAGTGATATTATTCATAGAGGAAGAGTCATTAACAGATATGCATATTGTTTACTGAAAGAGGAATATGATAAATGAAAAATGCAACACCGATACAAAAACTTAATATGACTGTTAATGGCAATGCTATTTATATGAAGCGTGATGATCTGACCGGTGTCGCTCTGGGTGGCAATAAGGTTCGCAAACTGGAGTTTTTGCTTGCCGACGCGCTGGAAAAGGGTGCAGAAGTCGTCATGACGACCGGACAGGCACAGTCCAACCATGCCATGCTGACTGCCGCCTGCGCTCTTCGTATGGGGCTGGACTGCATCCTGGTTCTGAAGGAGCGGGGCGTCACCGCCCGGAAGGGCAATCAGATCCTGAACCATCTGATGGGTGTGGAGGTCCGCTATATGGACACGGACAGCTACGAGGATATTTATCGGGAAATGGACCGGATCGGCGAAGAATTAAACCGCAGGGTCTACAAGATCCCCTGCGGCGGCTCCAATGCTCTGGGAA
>CALAUK010000101.1 GCA_937892135.1 uncultured Clostridia bacterium
CTGCAAAAGAGCAAAAGCCTGACCGTCAACCTCTATCGTTCTGTTTGTTGCACTTATAATACCTTTTGTAACTGTTCCTGCGAGCTCCATACCTAAGGGGTTTCCTATTGCAACAACGGGCTCTCCGACCTGGACAGCACCTGAATTACCAAGGCTTGCCCATGTTAAGTCAGATGCTTCAATTTTAAGAACCGCAAGGTCGGTTTTCTGGTCTGTACCGATAACAGTTGCGGCATATTCTTCCTTGGTATTTAAGATAACCGTTATCTGCTTTGAGTTTTCTATAACGTGGTTATTGGTTACAATGTATCCGTCCTCGCTTATTATAACTCCGCTTCCGCTGTTCTGATATGGGGTTGTGTAAAAATAGCTTTCTATTTCGCCCGTTGAAACTATGCCGACAACTGCGGGACCTACTTTTCTTGAAATCTCCTGAGTTGACAAAATTTCGCCACCGTCCGATGCAAGAGCCTCAAGAGTGTCTGTTATATCAACCTTTTGCCTTAAGTCCTCGCCGTTATTAAATATTACAAGGCCAACATTTTTTCCGTCTATAACGGCTCCCGACCTTTTATCTGCAAGGTGGAAAAGAAACACTGCGCCAGATACCAAAACTGTAATTACAAGACTTATGAAGACACTCAGTCCAACAGCTTTTAAGTCTGTCTTCTTTTTCACGACAGGCGTCCCGGGATATGGGTCATTTTGTATGGGGGGAGGAGATGCGAAGCTCCAGTTAGGCTGATATGATTCGTAGTTATCTTTTTGCTCTTCGCCCGAAGAAATGATATTTTCGTCATTCTTTTCAAAGTTGTTTTCGTTATAGTTATTGTCCATTTTGTTCACCTCGTAAAATTATTATAATAACAGTATATACCATATAACAGAATTTTAAATCATGAGAGAAAGAGAAAATACAAAGGTTGTTCTTCTTTTTGGATGATTTTCTGAAAATTCATATTCAGTGCCTGTAAGATTAACGCTTTTTACGGCTATTGTCTCATCGTGCAGTGCAAGAATATTTTTAACAATGTGAAGACCTAAACCTGTTCCTTTCTGATTGTTTCTTGATTTATCGGTCTTGTAAAACCTTTCAAAAACGTGATTTATATCATTGGGTTCGATGCCCATTCCGTCATTTGAAATTGCGACAAACGCTTTTGAACCCGTTTTCTTTACTCTTATGTCAATAACAGAGTTTAAATCGGAGAACTTGATTGCATTGTCTAAAATATTTGTCACAACCCTTGAGATTGCATCTCTGTCCGCAAAAACATTAATTTTATCACTTTCAAAGTCTATGTTGACATCAAGAAACTTTTCGTCTAAAGCATCGCCCATTTTTATAACCGAAAGCCTTAGAAGCTCTGCTATATCAAAGGTTGATTTTGTTATATTATACTGACCTAGAGACATTTTTGAAATGTCGAGCATATCGCTGACTAGCCTTTTTAATCTCTGTGACTCGTTATATGCGATTTTGAGATACTCTTTCTGTTTTTCGGGGTCATCAACGGTTCCGTCTATGATTTTTTCCAAAAAGCCTGAAATAGATGTCATAGGAGTTCTTAATTCGTGCGATACATTTGCTATAAAGCTTTTTTGAGTATCGTCAATTTCTTTTAAAGATGCTGCCATATAGTTAAAGGTTTGTCCAAGTTCGCTTATTTCATCCGTTCCTGATATTTTTACTCTCGTATCAAAATTACCCTTTGCAATTTCTCTTGCAGCTTTGTTAAGCTGTTTTAAAGGCTTTGTCATTCTCTGGGAAATTATAAATATAAATGCAAGGGCAACTAAAAAGACAAGCGTGTCGATAACTAAAAAAAGTCTCGCAATCGCAAGCTTATTTCTTGCTATATCAGGCATGGCAGTCGCCAAAATAACAACGCCGTAAACTTCGTTATTATCTTTGATGGGGTAGGTAACTATAAGGCGCTTTTCAGGGAAAATTGAACCAAGTGTTCCCGTAGTCTGAAAAACACCGCCTCTTAAGGAGTTTTTTATATCACTTCTTGGGATAATCTTTTTTCCGTTTAGTCTGACGCTTTTAGTAGCGTGAAATATTTCGCCCGTTCTTGTTGTTATAATTATATCCGATTCAGAAACAGAAGAAAGACTTTCAAGAATTGCAGAGTAAGCCATATTGTAGTTTTCATCGCCCTGTATTATATGTTCGGGAGAGTCAATATATAATGAATGTGTAAGCTCTG
>CALAUK010000102.1 GCA_937892135.1 uncultured Clostridia bacterium
CTATTGACAAAATGCTTGTCTTAAAATGAGGCGCCTTGCATATCGTTTCAATATATTTCTGAAGTCTTTTAACAATAGTTATCTTTCTTCTTAAAAGAAGGTCACGATTTGCGACCATTCCCGCGTAAAGTATATTGTCAGAAACCAATAGCCCGCCAACCTTTAACATTCTTTCGCAGTGCGGAAGAAAATGAATATAATGAGCTTTTGACGCGTCCATAAAAATCATATCGTACTCGCCGTCCATAGCCTCTAAGAGCACCTCGGCATCTGCAACAAGCACCTCAATTTTTTCCTCCATACCTGCTCTTTTTATATTCTCTTTTGCAATTTTTGCAATCTTTTCGTCTTTTTCTATTGTTGTAATCAAAGAACCTTCGGGCAAGTTATTTGCCATCACAAGTGCGCTGTACCCTATTGCGCAGCCAATCTCCAGAACGCGCATTGGCTTATGGAGCCTGCAGATAACCTCCAAAAAAGAGCTTACCTCTTTTTGAATAATCGGAACTTCATTTTCCTTTGCGTACTCTTCAAGCTCTCTTAAAATTCCCTCATTCTTTTTAAGGCTTTCTCTGACAAAATCTATTATATAGTCATGTGTTATATTCTGTTCATCAGGCATTTTAATTTTCCCCCTGAATTTTCATTCTTATCTGCTCGTGTTCAGAAAAGGTTTTTGCAAAATACATATTTCCGTCTTCATCGGACTGGAAATAATAATAATCATTTTCATTAGGATAAAGAGCCGCCAAAATCGCATCCCTTGACGGATTTGAAACAGGGCCGTACGGTAAGCCTTGATACATATATGTGTTATACGGAGAATCAATCATAGTATCCTCCACCGATAAAACGATCTTTTTCTCATCTAACAGATACTGAACTGTTGCGCAGGACTGCATTTTATCCCCATTTTTAAGTCTCTTATGAAAAACACTTGAGACATTTTTCATATTCTCCATCCCAACCGTTTCAGCTTCAATAACAGATGCTAAAATAACAACCTCGTCTATGCTCATACCAATTTCACGCGCACGAGAAATGTATTCTTCTTTAAATTCCTTTTCAAACTGCGACAGGAAAACCTCTATCATCTGCTTTGGTGTCTGCGATGTAGAAAATCTGTAAGTTTCGGGGAAAAGATATCCCTCCAAATAGTTTTCTCTTTCAATTCCCGAAAGAAAATCATAGGAAAACTCCTCTTTTTCAGCATCTTCAAGCTCTTTTAAGCTCACAATTCCGGAGGATGAAAGCGTTTTGAAAATTTCTTCTTTCGTGCTTCCCTCGGTAAATGTAAGCTGTACTTCCCTGTAATCGTGTATCATCATTCTTAAAATCTCGGTATATCTCATGCCGGGCTTTAAGACATACACTCCCGTGCCAAAGCCTTTATTAAGCCTTTTTAGCTTTGAAACCGTTTTAAACACAAAAGTGTGCTCTATAACATCTTTGTCTTCCAATATTTTAATTACTTCTTCAATGGACTCTCCGCCCTCTAAAGAAATAACCGCATCTTCTTTTAAATTAAGATTAAAAAACTCATGGCAAACATCAAAGGCGTACCAAAAGAAAGAAACCGCAATAACTAAAACAAGAACTGCCGCTATACGCTTTTTTATTTTACTTTTAAGCTTTCTTTCTTCCATAAACCAACACCCCATAAATTTTACATATCCCTGCGGTTTTCCATCGCACGCATCAAAGTAACCTCATCTGCATACTCAATATCTCCCCCGACCGGAATTCCGTGTGCAATCCTTGTTACCTTAACATCCAGAGGCTTTAAAAGCTTTGCTATATACATAGCCGTAGCCTCTCCGTTAACATTAGGATTAGTTGCCATTATTACTTCTTTAACAGAATCCTTATAGACTCTGTCTAAAAGCTCTTTTATATGTATATCCTCAACGCCTATTCCGTCCATCGGAGAAAGCGCTCCGTGAAGAACATGATACTCTCCTCTGTATTCATGCATATTCTCCATCGCCGCCACTTCCTTAGGCGTTTCCACAACACAAATCACTGACTTGTCTCTTCTGTCATCAGAGCATATACTACAAGGCGACACATCGGTAAGGTTTAAACAGCACTCGCAAAAGGTAATCTTCTCTTTTGCATTAATAAGAGCATCAGACATCTCCTTTGCATATTCCTTAGGCTGAGAAAGAATATGAAAAGCAAGCCTCTCTGCTGTTTTATGTCCTATACCCGGCAGCTTTTTAAACTGCTCGATAAGCTTCTCAATAGGAGCCGCGTGCATAATTAAAATAACCCCGGAATATTCATTCCGCCTGTAATCTTACTCATATCCTGAGTAAGCATTTCTTCAGCCTGACGAAGCGCCTCGTTTGCAGCTGCCATAATCATATCCTCCAATGTTTCAACATCATCAGGATCAACTGCCTCAGGATTTATTTTAACAGAAACTATCTGTTTTTTTCCTGATGCTGTAACAGTTACCATACCGCCGCCGGAAGATGCTGAAACCTGTTTTTCTTCAGCCTCCTGCTGAATTTTAAGCATCTCTGCCTGCATTTTCTGCGCCTGCTTAATCATATTATTCATATTTCCCATACCACCGGGCATTCCGCCTCTGAATTTTGCCATAACCATATCCTCCTTAGAATTAATCAACAAAATGAATGTTTTCTGAATTTAATGATGCCAATCCATCAAGCGGGTCTTCCTCCAAGTTTTCCGCAGGAGGCGCATCGTTTTCTAAAAAGCCGTCGTCTTCATAAACTTCTTCTGCCTTTACCTCGCTTATAACACTTTCCGCTCTCTTTTTAAGCTCCTCCGCAACCGGCGGAAGCTCTTCTTTAACACTGTCAAACTCAGTTTGGCTTACATATTTAATCTTGGGCGCACCTCCCAGAACAGTAGCTGTCGCCTCGTCAAACTGCTTTTGCATACAGCTTACAACGCTTTTAGTGTACCCGTCATTTACAAAATATATATATCCGTCTGCTATCTTTGCTTTTTTGCAAACAAGCGCTCCGTGAAGAGGAGGGCTAACTGACTTTAATAAACTTAAAACATCTGCCCATGTTCCAAACTGAGACGGCCTTTTTTCTTCTTTTAAAGGCTTCTCTTCCTTTATTTCAGCTACTACTTCCTGAGGCTTTTCTTCAGGTTTTTCCTCTTTTAAAGAAGCAGCCTCATTTTCTATAACACTACCTGGCTTTGGTGGCTTTCTTACGCCCACCTCGCCTGCTTCAATCATATTTTCAAGCCTCTTTAGCCTCTCCATAACAGCCTCATTTGAATTATCAAGCTGGCGGTTACATAGCTTTACCAAAGAAATCTCATATATGATTTTAGGAGACTTTGAATATCTAGCCTTGTTCTGAGCATCGCACAAAACATTTAAAATATAGCTTACTGTTTCAATGTCAAAAAGCGCTGACTGCTTTTTAATTTTTAAAGTTGTGTCCTCTCCATAGGAGAAAAGCTCACTTTTCTCGTCAGGCGATACTTTCATAACAAGAATATCGCGAAACCTCTTTATAAGTAGGTCTATAAAATTATTTATGTCGCGTCCGCCGTCAATTACAGTTTTAACAACGCCTAAAGCTCTTGCGCTGTCATAATCCGATATAGATAAAACTGCATCGTTTAAAGTATCATCTGAAACGATTCCTAAAACTTCATTTGCGCTTTCTAAATCTATTCCATCAGGAAGCGCACAAACACACTGGTCTAATATACTTAAGGCATCACGAAGCGCCCCGTCTGCAAGGCGGGCAATAAGCTCTAATGCCTTTATGTCTGCATTTATGTTTTCCAAAGCACAAATCTCTCTTAGCCTTGTAACTATGTCCTTCGATAAGATTCTCTTAAAATCAAAACGCTGACATCTTGAGCTTATCGTCTGCGGAACACTGTGCGCCTCAGTTGTTGCCAAAATAAACACAACATACGGAGGTGGCTCTTCCAATGTTTTTAAAAGCGCGTTAAAAGCACCCTCCGAGAGCATATGCACCTCGTCTATAATATAAATCTTATATTTAGCGTGAACCGCCGAATACATAACCTCTTCTTTAATCTGGCGTATATTATCAACGCCATTGTTTGAAGCGGCATCAATTTCTGTTATATCTAAAATTGACCCGTCCATAGCACCGCGGCAAATCTCACACTCGTTACAGGGGTTGCCGTCTATTGGATTTTGGCAGTTTATTGCTCTTGCAAATATTTTTGCGCAAGAGGTTTTTCCTGTTCCCCTTGTTCCGCAAAACAAATATGCATGCGCAGTTTTCCCCTGACTTATTTCGTTTTTTAATGTTCTTATTACATGGCCCTGTCCAACCACATCATCAAAGGTTTTCGGACGCCATTTTCGGTATAAAGCCTGATATGCCATTTTCATTTTTCATTTCACCCGGGCGAAACGAAACCTCACTTTCCTAAAATTAAAAAATGCCGTACACCTCTGCTTCGAAACAGGCTTTCCATGCGGCACGTTTGCAGCCGGCTCCGCCTGGCACCCCCGTAACACACCGAAGACACCGCTTATTGCTGCTCGGTTCCCCGCCTGACAAGGTTCACGGGCTTCAGTCGCACGGGACCAAAACCTCAACGCCTTTATACAAACACCGGCCATACAAAACCGCTCCTCAGCAGAGTAGTCGCCCTTGCTCTAGCGGATTGCAAGTTCAGGGCACCGCTACCGCCCCGGCTAGTACGACTATATTATTATACACCATTTTTTCATTTTGTGCAAGCATTATTTAAACATTTTACTTAAAAAAGCCGCAAATCACATTCTTATGATTTACGGCTTTTAATCTTAAATACTATACTTTCTTAAATACTCATTATGAAGTTTTTCAAACTCAGCCTCGCCCGTTTTTACTCCGTTTAGGTATTCGTGCATATCAAAGCTGTCGTTTGCAATCTGAATAAGACAAACTGCTATATTTGAACAGTGATCGGCAACACGCTCGTAATTTGTTATCAAATCAGAGAAAACAAAGCCTGTTTCAATGCTGCAGCCGCCCTCCTGAAGCCTTGCTATGTGGCCCGATTTAAGCTTAAGCTTAAGCTTATCTATAACCTGCTCTAAAGGCTCAACGCGCTTTGCCATATTAACATCGCCACTTAAAAAGGCATTTCCTGTTATCTCGATTATCTCGCGAACTGCTTTAACCATAGTCTTAAGCTCGGCTACTGCATCTTCTGAGAATTTAACATCCTTTTCCTTTATTTCTTCAGATGCCTGAATAAGATTTACGCCATGGTCTGCGATTCTTTCAAAATCACCTATTGAATGAAGTAGGTTCGACACATTTCGTCTGTCTTCATCAGATAAGTCTTTTTTGCTTAAATGAACAAGATATGTTCCAAGCTTATCTTCATACTTATCTATCATCTCCTCATTTTCACGAACGAGACGGGCCTTTTCTTCATCCAAAGCATCCATCTGCTCTAAGGAGATTAAAAGCGTATCAAAAGATAATTTTGCCATTTCCTTTGCAACCATATTACATCTTTCAAGAGCAACTGCAGGAGTCTCCATAAGACGCTCATCAAGCATTTCAGTGCCGTCTTGCTTATTTTTATCCTCTTTAACAATGATATATGCAAGTTTTTCAAGCTGTTTTGTGAAAGGTATCATAACAAACGTTGCAAATATATTAAAAATTGTGTGAACAATTGCAATCTGGGCAGAAGTTATGTTTTCTGTTATGAACGGAAACTTTAAAAGCGCATTTAAAGAATAAAACACCACTAAAAACGCCACTGTTCCTATTATGTTAAAGCAAAGATGGACAACCGCCGCACGTCTTGCATTTTTATTTGCGCCCACAGAAGATAACATCGCTGTAACACAAGTACCAATGTTCTGACCCATTATTATCGGCACTGCAACAGAAAACTTAACAGCGCCTGAATTTGCAAGAGCCTGAAGTATACCGACAGATGCAGAAGAGCTTTGAATTATCGCAGTTAAAATAGCTCCCGCAAGAACACCTAATATCGGATTTGTAAACCACAAAAGAATGTTCTGAAACTCAGGCATGCTGGCCAACGGCTCCGCCGCTCCGCTCATCATTTCCATTCCTGTCATAAGGATAGCAAAGCCTAAAAATATTGAGCCTAGAGCCTGTTTTTTCTGGCTCTTTGATGCCATATTTAAAATTATACCTATAAATGCTAAAGCAGGTGCAAAAGAAGACGGCTTTAAAAGCTGCATAAATATGTTTCCGCTTTCAATTCCCGTAAGCGACAAAAGCCATGAGGTAACCGTCGTACCGATGTTTGCGCCCATAATAATTCCTATTGACTGCCCCAGTGTCATAAGGCCTGAGTTAACAAAGCCTACAACCATAACAGTTGTTGCAGAAGAGCTTTGAATAACGGCAGTTACCGCTATGCCCAAAAGCATACCTTTAAATTTGTTTGAGGTAAGATGCGTCAAAACAGACTTTAAGCTTCCTCCCGAAAATTTCTCTAAGTTGTCTCCCATAATATTCATACCGAATAAGAATATTGCAAGACCTCCGAATAATGTCAGCACAGAAAAAATATCCATATCATTCATCTCCTTTGCCTTGTGCTAAAAAGCGAATCTTCCAAAAATTAGAAGTTTAGTTCGGACTTTACGCCACCATTATATATGATTTTTCCCCGTTTTTCAAGTACTATTTAAAAATTCGTGAATTTTAATTAAAAACCCGAGGCATTTCTGCCTCGGGTTTATCATTTTAATCAAACAGACCCATCTGACTTGACTGTCTCATTCCGTCAAAACAGCCGTTCTTCTCAAGAGATTCAAGGGCATTTTTACTGATTTTTGTCCTTTCGTGCAAATCTTCAACAGAGAAAAATTCTCCCTTTTCCCTTTCCTCTGAAATACTGTCTGCCATAGCAATACTTACATTTGGAATTGCCGACAACGGCGGAAGGATAACCTTATCCCCGCAGGGCAAAAAGTTTTTTGGATGCGACTTATATATATCAACCGGAGCAAAGCTAAAGCCTCTTGCATACATCTCCTTGCAAAGCTCAAGAGTTGTCTTTAAATCCTTATCCTTCTGAGTAGGCTTTTCAATAGCATCAATCGCTTTCATAGCGGCCTCTGCAGTTTCCAAGCCATAACACATAAGCTCTCCGTCAAAAGCGCCAAGCGCTCTTATTGAAAAATATGCACAGTAATAAGCTATCGGGTGATGCACCTTAAACCATGCAATTCTAAACGCCATCATAACATACGCAACAGCATGGGCCTTCGGGAACATATATTTTATCTTGTTACACGAATCAATATACCACTGAGGCACATCGTGGTTTTTCATATCAGCCTCATCGTCAGGTGTAAGCCCTTTTCCCTTTCTTACCTTTTCCATAATGGTAAATGCTTTTTTAGGCTCAAGTCCCATATGGATAAGATAAATCATAATATCGTCTCTGGTACATATAGCCTCGGACAAAACTATTTCTCCGCTTCTTATGTATTCCTGAGCGTTATTAAGCCACACATCTGTTCCGTGAGAAAGGCCTGAAATTCTTAAAAGCTCGGAAAACCTTTTAGGCTCTGTGTCAATAAGCATCTGGCGAACAAACTCAGTTCCAAACTCAGGCACGCCGAATGTTCCAACCTTACTTCCTATCGCGTCAGGTGTTACGCCTAATGCATCTGTGTTTAAAAACAGGCTTAAGGTAGGCTTATCGTCTAAGGGAATTGTTTTTGCATCAAGCCCCGTTAAATCTTCAAGCATACGGATAACCGTCGGGTCATCGTGCCCTAAAATATCCAGTTTTAACAGATTATCGTGAATTGAATGATAATCAAAATGCGTTGTTATAATATCGCTTTCCGCGTCATTTGCGGGGTGCTGAACAGGGCAGAACTGATGAATATCATTTTCCTTGGGCACAATGATAACGCCCCCCGGGTGCTGACCTGTTGTTCTCTTAACGCCCGTACAGCCTAAGGTTATTCTTCTTATCTCTGCATCACGGACTTTCATTTCACGCTCAGCAAAGTATTTTTTAACATAGCCAAAAGCAGTTTTATCCGCAACAGTGCCGATAGTTCCTGCTCTGAAAACGTGCCCCTCACCAAAGAGTTCTTCCGTGTACTTATGAGCGACACTCTGATACTCACCCGAGAAGTTAAGGTCGATATCGGGCTCTTTGTCTCCTTCGAAGCCTAAAAACGTTTCAAACGGAATATCGTGACCGTCTTTTTTATAAAGCTCACCACAAACAGGGCAAACCTTATCTGGCATATCGCAACCCGAAATACCGCTTCCGTCTTCTATAAACTCGCTATGCTTGCATTTTTTGCAAACATAATGCGCAGGAAGAGCATTAACCTCTGTTATTCCCGACAAAAATGCAACAAACGAAGAGCCAACCGAACCTCTCGAACCAACAAGATATCCGTCAGAAAGGGATTTACTAACAAGCTTCTGCGCTATAATATACATAACGGAAAATCCGTATGTAGTAATAGACTTAAGCTCTTTTTCCATTCGTTCTCTTACTATATCCGGCAAAGGATTTCCGTAAATCTCTTCTGCCTTATCCTTTGACATTCTTATAATGTCTTCCTGAGCTCCCTCAATGCTCGGCGGATATGTTCCGCTCCTTACTGGCGAAAGCTCTTCTGTCATATCAGAAATAAGATTAGTGTTTTTAATTACTACTTCTCTTGCTAATTCTTCCCCAAGATAAGAAAACTCGTCTAGCATCTCCTCTGTCGTTCTTAAATACAAAGGCGCCTGAAAATCTGCATCGTCAAAGCCCTTTCCCGCCATTAAAACTCTTCTGTAAACCTCGTCCTCGGGATTTAGAAAATGTACATCGCACGTTGCGCAAACGGGCTTATTTAATTTCTTTCCGAGCATTACAATCTGGCGGTTAATATCTTCTAACGCCTCTTTGTTTCTGACCATCCCGTTTCTTATCATAAATTCATTATTTCCAAGAGGCTGAATTTCAAAATAATCATAAAATGATGCTATTTTTTCTATATCTTCATCACTTGCGCCCGAAAATACCGCATTATAAAGCTCGCCCGCCTCGCACGCAGAGCCTACAATAAGCCCCTCGCGGTATTTATTTATAATGCTCTTCGGCATTCTCGGTGTTCTGTAAAAATACTTAAGATGAGAATCTGAAATAAGGCGGTAAAGATTTTCCAAGCCAACCGCATTTTTTGCTATAACAATAATATGGTGTGAAGGTAATCCCTTTACATCTATTTTATCTCCAAAATGAAAGTTCAGGTCTTTAATATCTGAAAGCCCTGTATCTTCAAGCATTTTTATAAACTTAATGAATATATGAGCCGTTGCAAGCGCATCGTCAACCGCTCTGTGATGGTTTTCAAGCTTAACCTTAAGGTGCTTTGCAACCGAATTAAGCTTATGATTTTTAAGGTCTGTTAAAAGCTTTCTTGAAAGAGAAACCGTGTCTAAATATGTATAGTTAAATTCTTTTCCCATTCTTTCAAGGCTCGCTCTTATAAAGCCCGTGTCAAACTTTGCATTATGCGCAACCAAAACTGCTTCTTCACCACAGAACTTTAAAAACTCCGAAACCGCTTCTTGTTCAGGCGGCGCATTTTCAACCATTGAATTTGTTATGCCTGTAAGCTCTGTAATCTTATGAGAAATTAGCTCCTTCGGCTTAACAAATGTTGAAAAGCTGTCTGAAATTTCCCCGTCTTTTATCTTTATCGCACCGATTTCAATTATCTCGTTTTTGGCCGCCGAAAGACCTGTTGTCTCCAAATCAAAAACAACATACTCATCTTTTAAGCTGTGTGACTTGGGGCTATAAACAATAGAAACATCATCGTCTACAACATAGCCCTCAACGCCATAAATTACCTTTATCCCGAATTTTTTCGCCGCCTTTGCCGCCTCGGGATAGGCTTGCACAACACCATGGTCAGTTATAGCAATCGCCTTATGACCCCATTTTGCTGCCCTTCCTATTAAATCCGTAGCAGAAGAAACTCCATCCATCTCAGACATCTGGGTATGCAAATGAAGCTCAACTCTTTTTTCCTCCGAATTATCCTCTCTTTCAGGTGGCGGCGCTATTTCATTTATATCTATGGGGCTTAAAACATAGTCCCCTGCATAACGGTCATAAATTAAATCTCCGTATACGCTTATCCAGACTCCTTTTTTAAGGCGTTTTTCTATCTTTTCTTTTGAAGCGCCCGCTCTTTTTGCGGCATATCCGCCCTCCTGATTTCCCCTTACCGGCAAATCACAGAAAAGCTTTAAAGTCAAAGAGTCTTCTTTATCTGTTATATCAACAGAAACTATCCACGCCCCGTCTCGCCTCTGGTTAAACTCAATATTAAAAATCTCGCCCGAGGTCCTAAGTCTCCCAACCTCAGGAGTAACCTCTTTTATTTTAAGAAGTGAGCCTTTTATCTTCTTTCCCAAAATAACCTCGCTGACAGTTGTTTTTGACCTCTCCTGTTCAAGCTTTTTTATTATTTCGTTTTCCATTTCCTGCTTTTTCTTATTTAAGTCAGGCAGGATATTAGCATCATCAATTTCAATTGCTACGCTTTTTAATCCGTATTTTTCTATCAAAAGAGCACGAATTTTTTCCAAGCTCTCCTCTGCTAATTTAACATCGGGCGCAGGCTTTAAGCTCATAGTTCTCTCTTTTTTACTTATCTTTATATCAACGATTTCGATATCAGCGCTTTCGCCTGTAATATCCGGTATGATAGCTGATAACTTAGTCATACTTTTATCTCCTTATAGCTTGTCTATCTCATAAAGCAAAGAAGAAACAATATCCTCTTCTTTAACCTTTCTTATAATCTCGCCCTTTTTAAATAAAAGGCCCTCACCGTTACCGCCCGCTACACCTATGTCAGCGTCTCTTGCCTCTCCCGGCCCGTTTACAGCGCAGCCCATAACCGCAACCTTAATATCCTTATTTATTTTAGAAACCTCTTTATAAACCTTGTCCGCAATTTCGATTAGGTTGATTTTGCATCTTCCGCAGGTCGGGCAGGACACAAAACGAACCCCGCCTTTTCTTAAGTTAAGCGACTTTAAAATTTCAATCCCCGCTCTTACTTCACGAACAGGATTGTCAGTTAAAGAAACCCTTATAGTGTCTCCTATTCCCTCCGAAAGAAGCGTGCCTATTCCAACCGCTGACTTAACAAGTCCCGATTCGTATGTACCCGCCTCTGTAACTCCAAGATGCAAGGGATAATTGGTTTTCTCGCTTGCAAGGCGATATGCCTCAATCATAGTTGGCACATCTGACGCCTTTAAGGAAAGCACTATATCGTAAAAAGAAAACTCTTCTAAAAGCGCTGCATGAGAAAGTGCGCTTTCAACCAACGCCTCAGCCGTTGCAGAGCCGTATTTTTCTAAGATTTCCTTTTCAAGAGAGCCTCCGTTAACTCCTATTCTTATTGGAACAGAGCATTTTTTTGCCATTTCGGCAGTTTTTCTTACTCTTTCTTTATCGCCTATGTTTCCCGGATTAATTCGTATTTTATCAATTCCGTTTTCCATGCACATTAAAGCTAAGCGATAATCAAAATGAATATCTGCAACGATGGGAATAGACGTTTTTTTCTTTATTTCCTCAATCGCTCTTGCCGCCGCCTCATCAGGCACTGCAACTCTTGCAATATCACAGCCCGCCGCTTCAAATTCTTTTATCTGCTCAATCGTTTTTTGCGCGTCAGAGGTTTTTGTATTAGTCATAGACTGCACTAAAATCTCGTTGCCCGCACCGATAATTTTATTTCCTATTTTAATCTCTTTAGTAATTTTTCTCAAAACCAAACACCTCTTTTTATTTACGCACCCGAAAACAGCCTTGCAATATCATTATAAGTTGCAAAAATCATAATTCCGATTAAAATCGCAAAGCCGATAAGATTTATAATTCCTTCTTTTTCGGGAGGAACTTTCTTTTTCGTAATCGCCTCAATAAGTATTATTATCATCTTGCACCCGTCAAGCGCAGGGATAGGCAAAAGGTTCATAACACCTAAGTTAACCGTAAGAAGAGCTAAGATGCTAAACAAAAATGAAATGTCAACTTTTGACGCCTCGCCTATAATCGAAACAACGCCGACAGGACCTGAAATCTGATTTGCAGGGATGTTTCCTGAAATTAACTCAAACAAAGAAACATAAACTAATTTCACATAAAAGCCCGTTAAGAAAAATGACCTTTTCAAAGAATGAAAAATTGTATTCTCCTCAGTTTCACAGTCAAAGCCTAAGATATATCTTTCGGATCTTTCTTCTTTTCCCAAATAGCTTTCATCGGTTGTAGCACCAGTCTCATAGGTTCCGACGAGCATGCCGTCTATATACCTTTCCGCAATTGTCTTATCCTTTTGATATTTATATATAACCTCTTCTTTAACGGGAGTTACCTTGCTTTTAATAATTTCATTTCCTCTTTTAACCCAGACTTCAGTTTCTTTTCCGCCAACTCTGTCCAAAGAGAAGCTTAAATCTTCATAAATATTTATACGGCTGCCATCTATTTTTATAATTCTGTCGCCTGATTTAAATCCCGCATCCAGCATATCAGAATAGCTTTCTATTCTGTCTATAACAGGCAAAACCGCTTGTTTTTGCCCTGCCTCAACAGAAAACAAAAGTACAAAACCTAAAAATATGTTTAAAACTGCGCCCGCTATAACAACAATGAATCTTTTCCACCATTTAGCGCGTCCAAATGAACGCTCGTCATCACTTTGAGAGTCCTCGCCTTCCATACTGCAATAGCCTCCAATAGGTAAAACCCTTACAGAATAAAGAGTTTCGCCCATTTTCTTTTTAAAAATTGCAGGACCCATTCCAATGGCGAACTCCAAAACCTTTATTTTAAAAAGCTTCGCCGAAATAAAATGACCAAACTCGTGTATAAAAACCATTAAAGCAAAAGCAAGAAGCGCAATTAAAATTCCCATATTATAATACCTCTTTAAATATTAAATGCTTTTTTAACATATTCGCGCGCCCATAAATCAGCATTATAAACATCTTCTAAAGATCTGGCGCTGGTGTTATTATATGCATTCATTGTATCCTCTATAACATCAGCTATATCAAGAAAACCAATCTTTCCGTCTAAGAAAAGTGAAACCGCAATCTCGTCTGCACCATTTAAGACAGTGCTCATCATACCGCCCTCGTCAAGAGCACGCCTTGCCAGTTTAAGAGCCTTAAAGGTGTCTGTGTCGGGCTCATAAAATGTAAGAGAGCTGCACTTTGAAAAATCAAGCTTTTCATAAACATAGCTTTCACGGTCAGGGTAGTTAATAGCGTATGCTATCGGCACTCTCATATCAGGCAAGCCAAGCTGAGCAATAATTGCGCCGTCATTAAATCTTACCATAGAATGAACAATGCTTTCGGGGTGAATAACGACTTCAATCTCTTCTGATTTAACATCAAAAAGCCA
>CALAUK010000103.1 GCA_937892135.1 uncultured Clostridia bacterium
GGCGGATACAGATTCTTCACTAAAATCACTATCCTATAAAGTAGGTGATGCTACAACAGCGCTTGACTTAGCAAGCGGAACAATATTTAATGTAACTCTTCCTTACGGAACAGAAGTGGTTGAGGTGTTTGCAGAAAAGAATTCTGAAAGAGCAAATGATCCCGTTATCGCAAACCCCGTATTTGAAAACAGAGCGGGTGTGGCAACAGTAGTAGTAACTGCAGAAGATGGCTCAGACACAACATATACAATTAACTTTATGATTGAGGCTCCCAATACAGATTCTTCGCTAAAGACTTTGGCTTACAGATTCGGAAACGAGGAGCAGATAAATGTCACGCTTGAAGAAAACAAAACAGATTATGAAGTAACAATTCCCTATGGTGCGGTTATTCCTGCCGTTATCGCAGAGGCAGATACAACTGCAACAGCAGAGGTAACAGTGGAAGAAAATGTTGCAACTATTACTGTTACAGCACAGGACGGTTCAACTACAGTCTACACAATCACATTTATTGAAGAGGCTAAGACATATGCTCTTACAGCATCTGCAAGATACGGAACAATTTTGGCAACATATGCTGATAAAACAGAGGAAAACTGGTATCAGACAAAGACAGAGAATTATGTTACAGGAACAGAGTTTACACTAAAGGCAGTTCCTGAATCGGAAGATACAGAGTTTTTATACTGGTTGGATGAAGGTGTAAACAGAATAGTAAGCTACACTGAGGAATACACATTTATTCTTGGAACTAAAAAGGATATTGTAGCTGTGTTTGTTCCGAAAATGCTTGATGATGAGGCGGTTTATTTAATCCAGTTCGTTGACAAAAACCACAAGGTTTACACATCGGCACTTTCTAATACAGATATAAATATCCCCTCCGACCCGTACATTTTGGGTTATACCTTTGAGGGTTGGTTATTGGGCGGAAGTCTTACTGAGCATCAGGCAGGAGATGTTATTTTAGCAGGAACATATACACAGGCAACAAAGCTTGTTGCAAAGCAGACCATAGATGAAACTACATACACAGTAACAGTTGACGGAGAAGTATTTGGCGAGTATAAGTATAATGATAAAGTAACAGTTAATTCTTCTTCCGAAAACTTCTCTTACTGGATGCGTGACGGTCAGATAGTAAGCTATGAGAAAAAATATTCTTTCTACATGGCAAACTATGATACAGAGCTTGTGGCTGTTTGCGAAGGTGAAGCTACTAAGACTCCTGTAATTACAATGGCAGAGCCTACAATAGTTGCAGGCAATAAGATTTCGTTTATTATGGAAAGAACTCTTCCTGAAGGCTTCGTAGTTGTTGAATCAGGAATTCTTCTTAAGGAAGGAAACCCTGATGTTATTGATTTAGATAACTATACTCATATCGGAACTTCTACAAACAAGGCTCTTACAGGTTCTTTAGCATTAAGAAAGGCAAATGTAGCTGAGGGTGAAGAGTGGTCAGCTGTTGGATATCTTATCTACGCTGATGAAGAAGGAAATATCAATACTATTTATTCAAACAAAGTTACAAAGTCAAGATAAATTGACAAACAAAAAGCAGGTGTTCATTAGAACACCTGCTTTTTTAAATTTAATTTATTTTGTTATCATAGTTCCTATGCCTTCATTTGTGAAGATTTCAAGAAGTATGCAGTGAGGAACTCTGCCATCAACAATATGTACTCGTTCAACGCCTGAATCAATAGCGTCCTTACAGCCTAAAACCTTAGGAATCATACCGCCGCCTATTGTGCCGTCAGCGATATATTTTTCAATATCAGCACACGACATCTCAACGATAACCTCGTCATTTTTGTCGTGAACGCCGTTTATATCAGTAAGAAGCATAAGCTTTTCGGCGTTTAAAGCACCTGCAACTGCACTTGCCACAGTATCTGCATTTATGTTATAGGACTGGCCGTTCTCGTCTGTTCCGATAGGAGCAATAACGGGTATGTATTCATCGCTTGTTATAAGGTTTATAAGTTCGGGGTTTACCTCCACGATTTCGCCTACAAAGCCGATATCCGCTTTCTTTCCGTCAACCTCAGTATAAAGCTTTTTGCACTGAAGAAGAGAACCGTCTATACCGCAGATACCAACTGCTTTTCCGCCTTTCTGGTTTATGCCTGAAACAATTTCCTTGTTTGTTTTTCCAACAAGCACCATTCTTGCTATGTTAACAGTTTGCTCGTCGGTCACGCGGAGACCGTTTATAAATTTGCTTTCTACTCCGTGCGCCTTTAGTTCGCTTGAAATATCAGGTCCGCCTCCGTGCACAACAACGGGCTTTAAGCCGATAAATTTAAGTAGTGTTATATCCTCCATAACGGAGTTTTTAATTTCCTCATTAATCATAGCGTTACCGCCGTATTTTATAACGATTGTTTTGCCGTGAAACTGCTGCATATAAGGCAGCGCCTGAATAAGAGTTGAAGCTTTCTTGATTAGTTTTTCAATATCCATTTTTCCTACCTCGTTTATTAAAAATTACAGATAAAATCCTGCATTCTGTATGCCTGTTTTTTCGTCTATTCCAAAAAGAATATTCATATTCTGAACAGCCTGCATAGCGGCGCCTTTTCCTATGTTGTCGATAGCCGAGCATACAACAACTCTTTTTAGTCTCTTGTCAACTACAAGGCCGATATCTACAAAGTTTGAGCCTGCAACATGATTTGTTTCGGGAATTCCCTTATCATACACTCTTACAAAATACTCGCCCTTGTAAAACTCTTTATAAACATTTATAAGCTCTTCGGCTGTTTTTTCTTCTTTTAAGTTTGCATAAATAGTTGCAAAAATACCTCTCTTTAAAGGAACAAGGTGAGGAGTGAAAGAAAGAGTTATCTCTTCTCCTGCAAGGTTTGAAAGCTCCTGCTCGATTTCGGAAGTATGTCTGTGAGTTGCGATTTTATAAGCTTTCATATTTTCTGTGCATTCGCAGAAGCTATAATCAAGAGATGTGCTTCTGCCTGCGCCTGTTACGCCCGATTTTGCATCTATTATAATGTTTTCAAGGCTTATAAGACCGTTTTTAACAAGCGGTGCAAGACCTAAAATTGAACAGGTTGTGTAGCAACCGGGGTTTCCTACAAGGCTTGTGTTTTTTATATCTTCTCTGTGTAGCTCGGGCAAGCCGTAAACGGATTTTTCCAAAAGCTCGGGTGAGCTGTGAGGCTCGCCATACCACTGTTCGTAAACTTTCGGGTCATCATAACGAAAATCTCCGCTAAGGTCAATAACCTTAATGTTTCCCTGGCAAAGCTTGGGGATAACTTCTTTTGAAGCTCCGTGAGGAAGTGCTGTAAAAACAACATCGCAGGTGTTTATAACCTTGTCTACATCCAAGTCCTCCAAAACGATGTCTAAAACACCGTTAAAATTGGGATAAACCTCGCTTAGCTTTTTGCCTGCGAAGCTGTGGGAAACAAGCGTTTTGATTTCTACTTCGGGGTGAGATGCCAAAACTCTTGTAAGCTCTATTCCTGCATAGCCGGTAGCTCCTAAAACAGCAACCTTTATCATAAAATCAAATCCTTTCTCAGAACAATATAGAATAATTATACATCTTTTTGAATAAAAATACAATATCAAAAATTCATAATTTTTAATAAAAATACGAATGATATATTGTATGTCTTTCACTTTTTTTGAGGATAAACCTTTAAAACACTTTATAAAATCTTTATAAATCGTCTGCTTTTTTCAATTAATAAATTATAGAATAATACTAACATATAACTAAATCAAAGTCAACGGGGAAAATCTTTTTGATTTTTTGGGCTCAATTTTTAAAAAAAGGTAGACTTTTTTTAGGATTTAATATATAATAGTATGTGCAGACTTAGTGTTTGTTTTGCTTGTTGGAGGTATTTGTTATGAAGCCTACAAAAGAAAGAATTTCGGGAAAGCAGATTGCTATAATAGCGATAGCGGTTGTGGTAGTTTTAAATCTTATTTCAAGTATACCGTCTTTTTTTGGAGTGCTTTCTAAGTTTTTTGGTATTATTTCGCCTTTCATTGGCGGTTTTGTTATTGCCTTTCTTTTAAATATCCCGACTTCCTTTTTTGAAAAAAAGGTGTTTGGCTCCTGCTTTAACAAAAAGGGGGTTGAAAGAAAGGGCTTAAGAAGATTTTTCAGCTTTATCATAAGCACGGTGATAGTGCTTTTGATTTTGTTTCTTCTTGTGACTTTTATATACCGTGAAATCTACGAAAGCATTATGGAGTTTTCAAAAAAGCTTCCTGAGTATGCGGTGCATTTTCAGCAGGGAATAAACAATGTGGCTGTTATGCTTGAAGACATCGGTATCGCTCCGAATCTTAGCGAAAGTCTTGAGAAAATTGATTTTCTGGCAGTTTTTGAGGAAGTTAAAAACTGGACCTCAAAACTTTCACCCGATATAGTGGGCGGAGCAGTTAATGCAGTTGTCGGCGTTACAAATATGGTTATAGGAATTACAGGCGCGCTGTTTAACTTTGTTTTAAGCATTGTTTTTGCTATATATCTTATTTTCAGCAAAGAAAAGATTATTCTTCAGGCAAAAAAGATTATGTATGCATATTTAGATAAGCAGGTTGTAAGAAAGCTAAGATATGTAGGTGAGGTTACAAAGTATACATTTGAAAGATTTACCGTAGGTCAGCTTACGGAGACTTTGATTCTTGGAGTTATGTATTTTGTTATAGCATCTGTAACAAGAATGCCTTATCCCGCACTTATTGCAGTTTTAATGGCAATCGGCGGAATTATTCCTGTAATAGGACCTGTTATGACAGCAGTTCCGTCTGCTCTTATAGTGTTTATGGCGGGTGGCTTTAATCAGGCGCTTTGGTTTGTTTTAATATCTGTTGTTGTTCAGCAGGTTGAATCTAATGTTATATATCCAAGAGTTATCGGCGAATCAATCGGTCTTCCGGGCGTGTGGGTTTTGCTTGCCGTTTTAATCGGTGCATCCTCGGGCGGAATGGCGGGAATGATTATTTCGGTTCCTCTTGCATCTGTTCTGTACAGGCTTTTAGGCGAAAATGTTAAAAAAAGAGTTTCGGAAAAAGGAATAACAGCCGAGGAGCTTGGAATAGAAGAAAAAGTTGAATTAACGGAAGAAGAGAAAAATTAATTTAAGGAGCGCAGGTATGTTTAAAAATCTGAGATATGATATAAAATCAATACTTGAACGCGACCCTGCTGCAAGAAATGGCCTGGAGGTTTTTCTTCTGTACCCCGGTCTTCATGCGGTTATATATTACAGAATTGCTCATTGGTTTTTTAAAAGAAGAATGAAATTTATCGCAAGAATGATTTCGCAGACGGCAAAGTTTTTTACCGGAATTGAAATTCACCCCGGAGCTACAATAGGAAGAGGCCTTTTTATTGACCACGGAACAGGCGTGGTAATCGGTGAGACTGCGGAAATCGGCGATAATTGTACAATATATCAGGGTGTGACATTGGGCGGTACCGGAAAAGATACCGGAAAAAGACATCCTACATTGGGAAACAATGTTATGATAGGTGCCGGCGCAAAGGTATTAGGTCCTTTTAAGGTTGGAGATAACTCAAAGGTTGCCGCAAATGCTGTTGTGCTGACGGAGATTGAAGAAAATTCAACCTGCGTGGGTGTTCCGGCAAGAGTTGTAAGACGGGGCAATGTTAAGGTTAAGGCGGATTTGGACCAGGTGCATATTCCGGACCCTGTCAGCATGGAGCTTTGCAGAATGCTTTCGCATGTTGAAAAGCTTGAAAAAAGACTTGAAGAGTTAGAAAAAAAGGCGGAGGAATGAGTATGAAGCTTTTTAATTCATTAACAAGAAAAAAAGAAGAATTTAAAACAATAACACCGGGAGTCTGCAAGATGTATGCCTGCGGACCTACTGTTTATGATTTTTTCCATATAGGAAACGCAAGACCTTTTATAGTTTTTGATACTTTCAGAAGATACTTAGAGTATCGAGGCTATAAGGTGGAGTTTGTGCAGAATTTTACTGATATTGATGATAAAATGATAAACCGCGCAAACAAAGAGGGCATAACTGTAAAAGAGCTTGCAGACCGTTTTATCGGAGAATATTTTACTGATGCGAAAGGTCTTGGTGTTAAAGAGGCAACTGTGCATCCGCGAGCAACAGAAAATATTGACGCTATTATTGAGCTTGTAAAAACTCTTATAGAGAAGGGCTATGCCTATGAGGTAGACGGCGATGTTTATTTCGCAACTAAATCATTTAAAGAGTATGGTAAGCTAAGCCATCAGCCGTTAGAGGACTTGGAGGCAGGCGCAAGAATTAATGTTGACGAAAGAAAAAAAGATCCTATGGATTTTGCGCTTTGGAAAGCGCAGAAGCCGGGCGAGCCTGCATGGGAAAGCCCCTGGGGCATGGGAAGACCGGGCTGGCATATTGAATGCTCTGCTATGGCAACAAGATATTTAGGAAAAACTATTGATATCCATGCCGGCGGTCAGGACCTTATTTTCCCCCATCACGAGAATGAAATTGCGCAAAGTGAGGCGGCAAACGAGAAGCCCTTTGCAAACTACTGGATTCATAACGGCTATATAAATATAGATAATGTCAAGATGAGTAAGTCAAAAGGAAACTTTTTTACAGTGCGCGACATTGTTAAAGAGTTTGACTATGAGGTTGTAAGATTCTTTATGCTTTCAGCTCATTACAGAAGCCCGATAAACTTTGCTAAAGATTTGTTAGAGCAGGCAAAAGCAGGTCTTGAAAGAATTTATAACTGCCGTGATAACCTAACATACCTTATTGAAAACGCACCCGATGGTGAGGGAGCGGGCGTTATGGAAGAGGTTAACAAGGGCGTAGATGCTTTTGTCAGTGCCATGGATGATGATATTAACACTGCCGGTGCAATTGCGGCGATATTTGATATAGTTAAGGCTATTAATGTTAAAACTTCCGAGGGCAAGGCATCAAAAGAAGAGCTTTCCGAGGCGCTAAAAACTCTTCTTGAAATCTGTGGCGTAATAGGAATTTTAACAAAAGAAAAAGAAAACGACCTTGACAGTGAGGTTGAAGAGCTGATAAAGGCTCGTACAGAAGCAAGAAAGGCTAAAAACTTTGCTCTTGCAGATGAAATCCGTGACAAGCTTATAAGCATGGATATAATTTTAGAGGATACCCGTGAGGGTGTTAAGTGGCACAGAAAATAATGTGCATTATGGAGGAAACGAATTGTTGAAGCCTGAAAAAATTGTTTCAAACCCTGCATTGTATTCCCCGCTGACATTAGCTTTGGTGGGAGATGCGGTGTATGAGCTGTATGTGAGAACAAGGCTTTTGGAAAACGAAAATGTCCTTGCTCACAAAGTACATAAAAGAGCAATCGCCTACGTTTGTGCAAGCGGTCAGGCGGAGAGTGTGAAAAAGATTATTGATATTTTAACAGAGGCGGAAATGGCAGTATATAAAAGAGGCAGAAATGCCAAATCGCCTACTGTCCCCAAGAATGCAGATGTTACAGAATACAGATGCGCTACAGGCTTTGAGGCGCTTATGGGATATTTGTATTTAGGGGGCTGGCACGAAAGGCTAAATGAGCTTATGAGCGTGTCATTTAATGCAGTCAGTGAAAAAATTAAAAATAAAAAAATATCCGGTACTTCCGGAAACTGAGGAGGAGAGTATAAATGGAGGCAAAGAGAGTAAAAGAGCTATCCATAATTGCGAACAGAGTTCGTAAGCACGCTATCACAGGTGTGTATAGCGCAAAGTCAGGTCATCCCGGCGGTTCATGTTCTGTTGCAGACATTTTGACAACATTGTATTTTGACAAAATGAATGTAGACCCCAAAAACCCCAAGAATCCTGACCGTGACAGATTTGTATTGTCTAAGGGTCATTGTGCACCTGCACTATATGGCGTTTTGGCAGAGAGAGGATTTTTCGCTACAGAGGAGATGGTAAACCTTCGTAAGTTGGGACACTATCTTCAGGGTCATCCCGATATGAAGGGTGTTCCCGGTGTTGATATGTCAACAGGTTCTTTAGGTCAGGGCGTATCTGCAGCAAACGGTATGGCACTTGCTGCAAAGCTTGATAAAAAAGATTACAGAGTTTACACAGTTACAGGCGATGGTGAGCTTGAAGAGGGTCAGGTTTGGGAGGCAGCTATGTTTGCTGCTCACTACAAATTGGACAACCTTACTCTATTTGTAGACCACAATGGTTTGCAGATTGATGGTGAGATTACAGCTGTTATGAACCCCAACCCCGTTGGTGATAAGTACGCTTCTTTCGGCTGGCACGTTATTGCAGTTGATGGCCACGATATCGGTGCTATCTCTGATGCGATTGAAGAAGCAAAGACAATTAAAGGCAAGCCCACTTGTATAGTATGTGAAACTGTTAAGGGCAAGGGCGTTTCCTTTATGGAAAACAAAGCCGGCTGGCACGGTACTGCTCCTAAGGAAGATGAGTACAAAGCTGCTATGGCTGAGCTTGATAAAGCGATTGAAGAATTGGAGGTAGAAGTAAATGGCTGATAAAATTGCAACAAGAAAGGCTTTCGGTGAAGAGCTTGCTAATTTAGGCGCAAGAGAGGACATTGTTGTTCTTGATGCTGACCTTAGCGCTTCTACTATGACTAACATATTTAAAAACAAATACCCCGAGCGTCACATTAACTGTGGTATCGCAGAGGGCAACATGGTTTCTACTGCTGCAGGTCTTGCAGCTTGCGGTAAGAATGTTTTTGCAGCAAGCTTTGCAATCTTTGCAAGTGGCAGAGCATACGAGCAGATAAGAAATGCTGTTGGCTATCCTCATCTTAACGTTACAGTTGTTGGAACACACGCAGGTGTAACAGTTGGTGAAGACGGTGCAACACATCAGGGTCTTGAGGATGTAGCACTTATGCGTGCTATTCCCGGTATGTGTGTAATTTCTCCTGCTGACGGAGTTGAAACAGCTGCTGCTGTTCGTGCTCTTGCAGATTACAATGGTCCTGCTTACCTAAGACTTTCAAGACTTCCTATGCCCTATCTTTTCGATGAGGCTGAATATGGCAAGTTCGAAATCGGTAAGGGAAGACTTTTGCGTGACGGTGAAGACGTTACAATCATCGGTTCAGGTCTTTTAATGCACGAGGCTGTTCGTGCTTGTGAAATGCTTGAGGCTGAGGGCGTAAAGGTTCGCCTTGTTGATATGGCTTCTATTAAGCCTATCGATAAAGACATCATTATTGAGTCTGCTAAGAAGACAGGCGCAATCGTTTGTGTTGAAGAGCACAACGTTATCGGCGGTCTTGGCGGTGCAGTGTGTGAGGTTCTTTCTGAGAATCTTCCCACTCCTGTTGAAATCATCGGTACACGCGATGTATTCGGCTGCTCAGGTACACCTGAAGAGCTTCTAGAGCACTACCAGTTAAGCGCTCCTTACATTGTTGAAGCTGCTAAAAAGGCTATGAAAAGAAAGTAATTAAAAATTAGAAGCCGCCCGAAAGGGCGGCTTTTTTATTTTGTTTTTTTGGAGGCGGTTTCTTTTTTTGCTGCAGGTTTTCTTGTTTTTTTAATTATTTTAGAAAGAGCCAATGCGTGGTCGGGATTTCCCGTAACATACAAAACACCCGATTCAAAGGCTTTTGTCGGGTTTAGCTTTCCGTCTAAAATGTCAATTATCACTTGTGATGAGCAGGTTATGGATGCGGTGTTATCAAGGTAGTCGTATGGCTCAATTTTAAGGTCCCCGTCTTTATTTTCAATATAAAATATTCCTTTGCAGTCGTCATCTGTCATAGAAATCTGCACTGCAAAATCTTCTTTAAGTGCTGATTTGTTTAAATTCTTAAATCTGGCTTTTATTTCTTCAAATTTTTCCGAGAATGTCATTAATAGTTCTCCTTTCTTATAATCTTTAATATAAGTATGAGCCTTGCAGGTTGTTTTATACTATAAAAGTAAAAAAGTTGTTAAATTTAAAAAAAGTATAGTAATCTTTAAAAATTAATGTTATAATAGATGTAATTGAGAAAAAGAAAGGCAAAGATGATTATGGCTTTATTAGAGAAGATTTTTGGAACATACTCAGACAGAGAACTTAAAAGAATAATTCCTATCGCAAAAAAGGTAGAAGAATATGATGAAAAAATGAGCGCTCTTTCAGATGAAGAGCTTAAGGCTAAAACAAGTGAGTTTAAAGAAAGGCTTAAAAAGGGCGAAACTTTAGACGATATTTTGCCTGAGGCTTTTGCAACAGTAAGAGAAGCGGCTTGGCGTGTTTTAGGTATGAAGCACTTTTTCGTTCAGATTTTGGGCGGTATCATTTTACATCAGGGAAGAATTGCCGAGATGAAAACAGGTGAAGGTAAAACATTGGTGTCAACTCTTCCTGCGTACCTTAATGCGCTTTCGGGAAACGGTGTTCATATCGTAACTGTTAATGACTACCTTGCAAAGCGTGACAGTGAGTGGATGGGTAAGGTTTATAGATTTTTAGGCTTGTCGGTTGGCCTTATTATTCACGATTTGTCATCTGAGGAAAGACAGCGTGCTTATGCTGCCGATATTACTTACGGAACAAATAACGAGCTTGGTTTTGACTATCTTCGTGACAATATGGTTATAAGAAAAGAAGAAATGGTTCAAAGAGGTCAGAACTACGCTATTATAGACGAGGTTGACTCAATACTTATAGATGAAGCAAGAACTCCCCTTATTATATCGGGAGCAAGCGGAAAGTCAACTCAGCTTTATCAGATAGCTAACAATCTTGCAAAGCGCATGACTGCTAAATATGTTAAAGAAACTGACGATAAGGCGCTTGACGAGGATGTTGATGCAGATTATATTGTAAACGAAAAGGCAAAAAGTGCAACACTTACACCCAAGGGAGTCCGTAAAACAGAAGAATATTTTGGAATAGAAAATTTAACTGACCCCGAAAATATGCTTTTAAATCATCACATAAATCAGGCAATAAAAGCATACGGAACTATGAAGAGAGACCGTGAATATGTTGTTAAAAACGGCGAAGTAATTATCGTTGATGAGTTTACGGGCCGTCTTATGCCCGGAAGACGCTATTCTGACGGACTTCATCAGGCGATTGAGGCAAAGGAAAATGTTAAGGTTGAAAGAGAAAGTAAAACTCTTGCAACAATTACATTCCAGAACTTTTTCAGGCTTTATAAAAAGCTTTCCGGTATGACAGGTACGGCGCAGACAGAGGAAAAAGAATTTCAGGAAATTTATAATTTAGATGTTGTTGTTGTGCCGACAAACCGTGATATGATAAGAGACGATATGTCAGATTCTGTTTATCAGACTCAAAAGGGAAAGCTTATTGCAGTTGTAAATCAGATTGAAGAGTGCCACAAAAAAGGTCAGCCCGTATTGGTGGGAACAGTTTCTATTGAAAAATCGGAAGAAATATCGGCGCTTTTAAAGAAAAAAGGCATTAAGCACGAGGTTTTAAATGCGAAGTTCCACGAAAAAGAGGCAGAAATTGTTGCTCAGGCAGGTAAGTTTGGGGCGGTAACTATCGCAACCAATATGGCAGGCCGAGGAACAGATATTATTCTTGGCGGTAATGCTGAGTTTATGGCAAAGCGTGAAATGAAAAAGCAGGGATTTTCAAATGAGCTTATCGCAGAAAGCACAGGCTTTGGCGATACAGATGATGAAGAGATTATAAATGCGCGAGAGACCTTTAAGGAGCTTAACAAGAAATATAAAGAAGAGCTTAAAGAAGAAACACAAAAGGTCAGAGAAGCGGGTGGTCTGTTTATTATAGGAACAGAGCGTCACGAGTCAAGACGTATTGACAATCAGCTTCGTGGCCGTGCGGGACGTCAGGGTGACCCCGGAAAATCAAGATTTTATTTGTCGCTTGAAGACGATTTGATGCGTCTTTTCGGCTCGGAGAGAGTAAGCGGCGTTGTATCAAGGCTTGGCCTCTCTGAAGACGAAGCTATTGAGGCGAAAATGCTTTCAAATGCCATTGAAAATGCGCAGAAAAAAGTTGAGGGCAATAACTTTGATATCAGAAAGCACGTTTTGCAGTATGACGAGGTTATGAACGAGCAGAGAAAAATGATTTATTCTGAGCGTCAGAAGGTTTTAAACGGCGACGATATTCACCCGTCTATATTAAAGATGATTGACCAGTCTGTTGAATATGCAATAGCAAATTACGCAGGTGACAGACCCGTTGAAGAATGGGATTTTAATGAGCTTTCTTCTTATGCAACCAATATGTATGGAGCGGCCGAAAATAGCTTTGATACTGAGGGCAAGGATTTAAATAATATAGATGAAAATACAATAAGAGAAAGCCTTAAAAAGTTTGCTTCTGAGGCTATGGAGCGCCAGAGAGAAGTGTTTGGCGAAGATTTAGCAGAGCTTGAGAGGGTAATACTTTTAAAGGTTGTTGACACAAAGTGGATGGACCACATAGACGATATGGATCAGCTTAAGAGCGGAATAGGGCTTAATGCTTATGCACAGCGTGACCCTGTTGTAGAGTATCGTATTGTTGGTTCTGATATGTATGATGAAATGCTTGAAAATATTACGCTTGACACAGTTAAGTTTTTGTTTTCAGCGCGTCCCGCCCCCAAGGTTTTAGAGCGTGAACAGGTTGCAAAGCCTACAAGCGAAAACTTTGGCGGTGACGGTACTGTAAAAAAAGAGCCTGTTGTAAAAAAAGACAAGGTTGGCCGAAACGACCCGTGTCCCTGCGGTAGCGGCAAGAAATACAAAAAATGCTGTGGGGTAAATGAAGAATAAAAAAGATGCCGTTGCTTTTTAAGCAACGGCGTTTAAATAGGGGGATAAAATGACAAGGTTAATAGTTGTAAGGCACGGTCAAAGCGAATCAAACTTAGAAAAAACCTTTGCAGGGCATAAAAATGTGCACCTTACAGAGCTTGGAAAAGCTCAGGCAGAGGCACTTAGCTTATATCTTGAAAAATATGACATAGACAAAATATATGCAAGCAGTTTAAGTCGTGCGATTGAAACTGCAGTGCCTACTGCCAGAAGGCTCAATAAGGAAATTATCCTGATGGATGATTTAAAAGAGATATATGCAGGCAAGTGGGAGGGAATGTTTTTTGATGATATAGAAAAGACATATAAAGAAGAGTTTTATGTGTGGAAAAACGATATCGGAAATGCGCATCCCAACGGCGGAGAAAGTGTTAAAGAGCTTGCAAAAAGAGTTTCTCTGGCGATAGATAAAATAGTTTCTGAAAACGAGGGAAAAACTGTTTTGGTTGTTAGCCACGGAGCTGCAATCCGTACTCTTTCGTGCTTGTGGCACGGAAAAGAAATTAAAGATATGAAAGATGTTTCGTGGGCACCTAATTCTTCTGTAAGCGTTATAGACTATGAAAACGGAAAGTCTGAAACAGGTTTATTCGGCTATTCTGCAGGAGTAAGAAGTATCTTTTTAGATGCGGAAACTGGTCGAGCAGAGTTTGGTTTAGCTGGAACCTCAGAAGGCGGCGGCCGCAT
>CALAUK010000104.1 GCA_937892135.1 uncultured Clostridia bacterium
AAAAAAAGTATTAGCCGAAGAAGATCAATTAAGATTAGAAAGTACAAATAAAGCATTTGACTTACCAGAATTTAAAAGTATGGAAATAGCTAAAAATTTTATGAATATATTAGATACCAAAGAATTAGTTGAAGAAATGTTATCAAGTGGAATAGCAAAAGACATTAATATATATATCGGTGAAGAAACTGAAAAAGATTCTTAGAAATACCTAGAAATTATGGAATCTTCGATGAAGCAAAATGTCTTAAAATCTTTTTTTATAACTGTTTTTATTTTACTTTTTGGAAATTTTGCTTTTTCTTCTATATTTTTGTAATTAGACAGATATAGTACTTTGTCAAAATCTATTTTTAGTTTTAATTTTTTCATTACTTTTTCATATAGGTCGTACGTGGAATCTGCAACATCGTTCCAGTTGTATTTGCTGAGTATAAATTCACTGGCACCATTTTTTAGTTCCTTAACAATTTTCTCGTCATCGCACATTGCCTGCAGTTTTTCCGCCAGATCTTCCACATCGCTCTTTTTAAAGTGCATTGCTTTGTTTTCTGTAACCAATGTGTTTTCAGGAATATCAGAGCATAAAACTGCATTACCATATGCTAAAGCCTCTAAAAGACTAAGAGACATTCCTTCGATATCAGAAGGAAGAGTAACTACATAAGCATTGCTATATATTTCGGTTAATACATCACCTGATATAAAGCCTGTAAAAATAATATCAGGATTTCCGGATGCCTTTTGCTTTAACATTTCAACATATTCATCTGTATCGCTTGTATCGCCTGCGATAACAAGTTTTTTATTTGTTTTAATACTGTTATACGCATCAATAAGATAATGAACACCTTTTTCAGCGGTAAGTCGTGATACGATGCAAATATACTCATCTTTTGAAAGTCCGTATAATTTTGTGATTTTCTCTGCTTCTTTTTTATCAGGCTTATCTATTCCGTTATGAATAAGTACAGTGTCACGATTATAGGTTTTCTTAAAATACTCACGGGCACTTTCACTTAACACAATTATTTCGTCAGCGCATTTTACCATAACACGCTCTCCGAATTTTATATAGCGAGAAGCAAATCCCTTGCCCCATTTTTCTCTTTGCCAATCAAGACCATGAACTGTTGCTACGCACTTTTTTCCAAACATTTTTGGTATCCACATAGCAGCACAAGGACCTTCTGCGTGAAAATGTACTATATCATATTTTCCGAAAGCTGCATAAATTGCCGCAGTAAAGGAAGCAACCATAGCAGAGAGTCCCTTTTTATTGATCGTCCATGCATTTTTTAATGTTACACCTTTATATTTTTTGTCTTTAACCGTGCCGATATATTCATTTTCCACTTTATCGGAACTGCGGTTGTAGCAGGTAACATCTATTCCTTTTTCAACAAGCAACGGACACAAAGAAGTGAGCACATTTTCAATTCCGCCACGTCTTGAGGGAATAACTTTATGTCCAACCATTGCAACTTTCATATTTCTATCTCCAATCTTATCTTCCGGTTCCGCTAAGCATAACAATAGGTGTTTTAAGCATTATAAGCAAATCTCCCGGGAATGTTCTGTTTTGTATGTAATCAAGGTCCATTTCAACCCACTGTTCAAATGGAATATCGTTTCTGTTTTTGCTTATCTGCCATGTGCAGGTAAGTCCGGGGGTTACGTGCAGACGAAGCTTCTGATAATCTGTGTAATGTAGAACCTCGCCCGGCAGAGGTGGTCTGGGACCTACCAAAGTCATATCACCTTTAAAAACGTTAAAGAATTGCATCAATTCATCAAGAGATAGTTTTCTTAAAATTTTTCCTACTCTTGTTATTCTCGGATCTTCTTTGATTTTAAAAACAGGTCCGTCCATTTCGTTTTTTTCTTTCAACTGCTCTAAAAGTGCTTCTGCATTAGGACGCATTGTACGGAATTTATACATATAAAATTCTTTTCCATGTCGTCCCACTCTTTTTTGTTTAAAGAACGGTCCTGCGCTCGGATCATCAATACATATAACAATCGCAATGATTATCATAAGCGGAAGAAAGCCAAGCAAAATTATCGTCGCAAAGAATATATCAAAGAGTCTTTTCTTTCTCCAATATCCCAAATAGGATTTTTCGATTAAAGCTTCCAATTTTACTCTTGTTTTCTCGTCAACTTTCTCACTATCAATGTAGGGCATTTTCAAATCCTTCTTTCATTTATTCATAGTTAAAATTTAAAAGTGTATTGTACTCTGTATTACGCCAGGGAGAATAATAAAACTTACTAAAATCTTGTCTGCTTCCGTCAAGTAATTTCTCTCCGCTTTTTACATATCCCGGATGAAATCCAATCTCAATGTTTTTATTATGTTTTTTTGCAAGTTTCAGATAATGCGGAAGCAGTTTTTTTATTCTTGCTTCGTTTAATTTTCCTGAAAACATTATTCCCATAAAATATGCAGATTGTATTTTTGATTTTGCAAGTTCCCTTCGGTTTACCAAGGCAAAGGTCTTTAAAAGCCATTGTTTTATCAAACCTATGGGGTTATATTCAAAATATAATGATGGTGTAAAAATGTATGGTAAAATCGGTTCTGCAGGAATTCGCATATATTCCACATTCAGACCTTCATCTTCAATTACACGCATCAGAGTTTTAAAAATAAGCGGTATCATATGGGTGTGCTGATGACTGTCTATTGAAACAGATAGTGTTTCGCCCATAGTCTTTTTCCAAAATTTAATCTGACTTTGTATTTCTGTATAAACTTGTTTTTCAAATTCCTTCCTTTTATTTGAGATGGAAAGAAAAAACAAACCTATAAAAGAATATTTAAAGTATCCGTTATCCGATATTAGCAAATCAATATCATTTGGACTCGAAAGTGGGCGCCCCTCAACTAAATTGATATGTAAAGATAGTGTCGTATTGCTACCTGATAAACGCTGTTTAAAATCTGATATTTCGCCGTTTGGCAAAACACTAACCTTGTTTAAAACCCCATTTTCAAGACAATTTTCTATGCGTCTATTGCCACAGGCAGATATACCATAATCGTCCGCACAAAAATATATCATATTATTTACCTCTTAATCCCCAAGTTTTATAACAATAACATTATCAATTACTGAGATTGAATTTTTTGCAGGCCAGTTATTTAAACTGTCTGTATCAATTCTTTTCAGAAGTTCTGATTTTTCTTCACCTGAAATAAATTTATAATTTTTTCCGCAATAATCATTTAATGCACTGCATAAAACACTTTGACCAACTATTTCATCATCTGCTCTCAAAATATAGCCATCTGTTGTTCCCGTCATATCAGGCGGCAATTCTGCGCTGTAAGCCTCACTTTCGGGAAGATAGCCTAAAACTAAAATACTATCACACTCGCCTGCACCTTCGGTCTGTTCGATTCGGTCTGCAATACGGATTAAAGTGCCATAAGACTTTTCATAAGCCATATTCAGTTTATGATAACTGACATTTGCAATGATTGTCTGATTAAAAATAAGAATTGCTGTAACAACAAGGATTGTCCACTGTTTTACTTTGCCAGGTTTTACACTCGTATTTTCATATTGCAGTATGAAAAACAAATAAAATACCAAAAATCCCATTTTCATCAGGTTGTGATAATCGATACCACTGTTTATAAAGCTAAGCACACTTGCACCAACAGGTAACAAAATCACACAAACGCACAGCATCAGGATTTTGGCAATACTGGGCTTGTTTTTTATCACATCTGTCAAATACAAGACAAGAGTCAGAACAAACACAATAGAGTTTATTATGCCAAACACAGTTGCTCCTTTTGAAAAATCAAAGAAATAGGCGGTAAAAGACTCTTTGATTGTGTATAATGCCCCTGCTACATCAAAGCCCTTCAAAGAAGCTGCATTGTCAAATCCCTGATACTCTAAAAGTGTGGTTCCCGTCAATTTAAGAAGAACTGTCATCACCAAATAATACAGTGCCATACCCAAAACGCCTGTCAGCAAAAACTTAAGGCTTTTGAATATTACTTTTTTTACATCTGTATTCTTGTAAATCAGTTCCAGAATCAAACTTAAAAGCAGAAGCATTATTGTAACTGTTATGTACGCCTGATATATTCCTGCTGATAATGCTATCAATACCAAAGAACCAATATAGCAAGGCTTGTCCTTTGTGATGAGCATCGCCGCAATACACGAAAAAAGGAATGCAAGAGCATATCCGTCTGCAACATAGTTATACATCATCACAGATGTTACGGTAGGAAATGTGGCAACTAATGCACCTATAAGTGCTGCTGTTATATTTTTTCTGACACCAAACATTTTGCAGATGCATACAGCACCAAGTCCGTGAAAGATTATTGCCATAATACCTGTAATAAAGGGCAGATCATAAAAGGAACTTGGAGCACACACTACCGGAAGAAACCATCTTCCCATTGAAATCATATTTTGCGCATCATATCTGAAAACAAGTCCGTCCCAGTTAGGAAGCCAATTTGTAATTTTATATAAATGAGCAATAAGTCCCATAACAAGCGCAGAGATAAAGCACACTTTCCACTGGGGCAAAATGCTCTTTTTTATTTTATTTATAATTTGTTCAGGCATATTACCACTCCAACCACTTGAATTTATGCAAAAACTTGCCATATAGCTTGTCATACATCTTAACACCGATAATCCTTTTGATCCGTGTTGTTCTTTTTGTTACATCCGATGTCCATGAAGCGCTGTAATGATGTATGGAATATGTGTTTTTAGTTATAGTCTTTTTCCCGGTATAATAATCCATCGGGCAAAGATACTCTCTTGGAAGAAAAACCATATCCATAAAAGTCTGATTTGTATTTTTAATATCCATACCAAGTCGCATCAAGGCATCTGTATTTCGATCAGGACAAGGAGTAAGGTCAAAACTACCATCCTCCAACAGAAACGGTATATCATCATAGTCTTTTAAAAACTCTCCGATTATCTCGTTTCCTTTTTCTGCACCAAAGCCAAGTCCCGTTGCAACAATACCTTTTTCATCAAACCCCATAAAACCTTTGTTATCCAGCAAATCATCAATAGGCTTTATAAGCTCAACATCGGTATCTAAATAAATTCCGCCGTTATCATAAATTATCTTAAGCCTTGCGAAATCGCTGACAAACGCCCATTTCCCAGCGTTATAAGCCTCGCGTATATAGCGCTTTTGCGACAAATCAAAATTGTCTTCGTTATGGCATATTATTTCATAGTCAGGACAATATTTTCCCCAGCTTTTTATACATTTTTTAGCTATCTTTGGCATTTCGCCTTTCCCAAACCAACAATAGTGAATCACTTTTGGAATACTCATGCTTTATTCCTCCATAA
>CALAUK010000105.1 GCA_937892135.1 uncultured Clostridia bacterium
ATGGAGCATCTTCGGAGCTCTGGGCATCGGCCCTTTCGTCTGTCGGTTGCTTTATAAATATCCTTTCTCAGCTTATATCGGCAACGGCGGTTATTTCCGTTGTGTTCCCGAATTTACCGCTTGCGCCTGAGGTTTTGTTTTCGGGTGTGTTTATGATTTTATATATCATCTTCGGCGGAACAAAAGGAAGCGGTATGGTTGGCATTTTAAAAACCTTTCTTATAAGCCTTGCGATGATAGTGGGCGGTGCGATGGTTTTAAAGATGTCGGGCGGAGTAAGTGGCTTTTTAAAGATTTTTTCTTCCGTTAACGAAAAGACAGATGTTAATATGCTTTCGATTTTTGGAAGAGGAGCGGGCACGGATATCGGCGCATGCCTTTCTTTAATATTAGGCGTTATAACAACTCAGAGCTACGCTTCTGCGTGCCTTATGAGCGCTAAAACTAAAAATGCTGTAAAGGGAGCGCTCTTGAGTGCTGTTATAATGCCTGTTATCGGTATTTTTGGAATTATGATAGGTATTTTTATGAGAAATGCGCATCCCGGGATAATTCCTAAAACTGCGCTTACGATGTTTGTGACAGAGTATATGAATCCTTTGTTTGCAGGTGTTTCATTAGGGGCACTTTTTATAACGGTTGTCGGCTCGGGAGCAGGGCTTGCGCTTTCAATTTCGTCCGTTATTAAAAATGACATTCTGCCCGCATTTAATAAAAAAACTGCTTTGTCTGATAAATTGGTTGAAAGAATTTTAATTGTTGTTGTTATTAGTTTAGCGTCTATTCTTTCAATGGGCCCTCTTGGAGATACTATTTTAAACTTTGCCTTTATGTCGATGGGGCTTCGCGGGGCAACAGTTTTTATTCCGCTTTGCGCTTCAATCTGGCTTCGCGGAAAAATAAAGAGCGGTTATGCTCTTGTTTCGATTATATCATCGCCCGTTATTGTTTTAATCTTCGGGCTTTGGGGAATCCTTCCGTTTGAACCGCTGTTTTTAGGCGTTTTTGTCTCCATTGTGATTATGGCAGTTGGAGTGATAAGAGGAAAATAAAAAAAGCACCCCAGGGTGCTTTTTTTAGTGAAGAGGGAATGTAGGGGCGACCCTGTGTGGTCTCCCGTGTAACCAATGGCACAATTTAATCGGGCGACCACGCAGGGTCGCCCCTACGATTTTATATCATGTTTAAAACAAATTCTGTTATTAAAACCGAGATGCACGAAAAAACTGCAACGGCAAAGAGGCTCTTTTTGTTCCATGCAAGTATTATGCCGACTATAAGTGCTATCCCGCCCGCAAGTTTAAACTTTGTTACATATAAAATTGCGGGAAATGTCATAACCGATAAGGTCACATAGGGGACATAGTATAAAAAAGAACGGATGAAGCGATTTTTTATTCTTCGTCTTATAAGAGTTAACGGCAAAACCCTTATTATATAGGTTACCAGTGCCATTATAAATATGTAAATCCATGTATTATTCATTTTCGTCGTCCTCCTTTTTCGGAAATACTATTGCCGCCAAAGAGGAAATCACAACCGTAAGAATTATTATCATAGTTCCCTCGGAGATGCCGGATAGTATGGGGAGGCTAAGCGAAACATAGCTTAAAAGCATAGAGATTATAACAAGGGCAAAAATCTTTTTATCCTCTCTTGCGGGCGGAATGATTATAAATATAAACATTCCGTAGAGCGCAACGGAAAGTGCGCTTACTAAAAATGCGGGAAGGATATTTCCCATTATGACGCCAAGATATGTTCCAAAAGCCCAGCCCGGAACGGCAATTAAAATAAGGCCGTATGAATAAAACGGGTTTAAATAGCCGTTTACCGAAACGGAAAGCGCAAAAATCTCGTCGGTTACATCGTAGCCTATTATAAGGCGCGATAAAAGCGATGTCTTAGGGCTTAGCTTCTGCGAAAGTGCACAGCTCATTAAAATATACCTTGCGTTGCAGATTAAAATTATAAGCGCCATTTCCAAATATGTTCCGCTTTTGGCGATTAAAGAAAATGCTGCAGCCTCGCCTGCGGACGCATTTGTTAAAAGGCTTGATATAAATGCCTGAAAGGGAGAAAGCCCTGCATTTTTTGCGGCTATTCCCAATGTAAACGATACGGCAAAATAGCCAAGGCATATCGGAAATCCGTCCTTTAAGCCTTTTTTTAAGACGGAGAGGTTTGTTTTGTTCATTTTAGTTCTCCTTTTGTGTGAAACTCGATAAACTTCTGGCACGCGAGCGGAAGATATCTTGTTGACTTCGTTATAAAAAAGATATTTCTTAAAATCTCTTTTGAGTCAAGGCGGTAATAGTATAAATTTTCGCCAAGACGCGAGTTTATTAAAAGCGTGTCACTCACAAAGGTTATTCCCATTCCCGTCGCCGAGGTGTTAAAAGCTGTTACCTGCTGGTCTAGTGAAAATATAACATCTGGAGTTATTTTGCTTTCCTTAAATATGTTGTTCGCACGCCGCCCCGTATCATTTTCGGGGTTTAAAAGTATAAACGGAAAGGAAGAAAAATGCTTTACAGATACCTTTATATCCTCTTTTAAGTGAGCGCCTGTTTTAATATCATCTTTTGTAAGACGATAGGGTTTAAGCGTTTTGTTTACCTCATAATAATCGGGCACTGCAAGCAAAAGCATCTCCGATTTATAGGGGATTGAGGTGAGCCCTGCGTCCTGGATAACGGCGTTATCGAGCACGATATCAAGGTCGCCTAAGCTTAGTTTTTCGATTAAGTTTTTTGTTGAGTCCTCAAAAACTTCAAAGTTTATGTGAGGATATTTTTTGTTGAAACGAAAAATCATATCGGGAAGCATAAACGAAGAAAAAAGGCTGCTTCCGCCAAGGCGAACAGACCCCTGTGCAAGACTTGTCAGGTCTATAATATAGCTTTCAAAGCTTTTTTCGGTTCTGTCTATTTCAAGGGCGCATTTTATGTATTCTTCGCCTGCCTCCGTTAAGGTGACGGGATTTGTTGAGCGGTTAAAAAGGGGCGCACTTATTTTATCTTCTATTCTTTTAATTGTTGCAGAAAGTGACGGCTGAGAGATATAAAGCTTTTTTGCCGCCTTTGAAAAGCTTCCCTCTTTCCACACCGCAAGCACATAGTTTTTATTTGAAAACATACACTGCCTCCTATAATTTTAAAGTTATAATGTGTATATTATAATATGTATTTGATTATATGTCAATGATTTTGTATAATTTAATAGAAGGGAAGGATAAAATTGGAAGTTTCGAAAAATCTTTTAAATGTTTATTCGGATATAAGAGGCGATATATACAGAAGAGCGCTTGAGATGGAAAAGGCGGGCGAAAAGGTATTAAAGCTTAACACCGGAAACCCCGCAGCATTTGGCTTTAAGATGCCTGACAGCATTAAAAACAAGGTTATTGAAAGCTTCGATACGGCGCTTGGCTACTGTCACATTCAGGGAATGGAAGAGGCAAGAGAGGCAATAAAGGATTATCATTTGTCTTTGGGCGTAAATGATATTACAGCGGACGATGTTTTTATCGGAAACGGTGTGAGCGAGGTTGCAAGCATGGTTATTTCGGCGCTTGTAGGCACTGACGATGAGGTGCTTTTGCCTTCGCCGTGCTACTCTTTATGGACAAACTTTACAAATCTGTCGGGCGGAAGGAGCGTTTTTTACTCCTGCAGGGAAGAGGATAACTGGCAGCCTGACACAGAGAGCATAAAGAATAAAATCACAAAAAAAACCAAGGCGATTGTTTTAATAAACCCCAATAATCCAACAGGTGCTATGTATTCAAAAGAGGTTCTAAAAGAGATTGTTAATATCGCAAGAAAGAATAATTTAGTTATTATCTCAGACGAGATATATGACAGACTTATTTTAGACGAAAAAGAGCATATACCGACAGCTACGCTTTCGGATGATGTTGTGGTTGTTACAACGAACGGACTTTCAAAATCGCACTGCATCTGCGGTTTAAGATGCGGCTGGGCGGTTATAAGTGGCGCAAAAAAAGAAAGAGAAAAGCTTAAAGAGGCACTTGTCAGAATTGCTTCAATAAGGCTTTGCCCGAACACATTGGTTCAGCTTGCGATAGAGGCGGCTTTAAAAGATAATGACTACACAAAAGAAATGCTAAGAGAAAAGGGAAGGCTTAAAGAGCAGAGAGATATATGTGTAAGTGAGCTTTCGGAAATTTCCGGCATAAGCTTTGTTCCTAATCAGGCGGCGTTTTACATTTTCCCAAGGCTTGATATTAAACGTTTCGGCTTTAAGTCAGACAGAGATTTTGCGGGAAGGCTTTTAGAAGAAAAGAAGATTTTAATAGTTCCCGGAAGCGGATTTTCGGCAGAAGATAATGAGCATTTCAGGATTGTTATGCTTCCCCGTAAGGACGAGCTTAAAAATGCAATTTCAGGCATGGCAGACTTTTTAAAAAAACATATAATTTAATTGACAATAATCCCCATTTTGTTTATAATTTAGTTATAAGTGAAAAGGGGGTTTTTTTATGGTTTTAAATATTTCAAAAAAGGCACTTAAAATTATCGAAAAAATGCAGCAAAATGAGCTTACGGAGAGCGTTATTTACAGAGAAATTGCGGCTTTCTGTAAGGGCGAGGAAAACAAGAAAACTCTTTTAAGGTTATCTGCCGAAGAGGAGGCTCATTATAATATCTGGAAAGGGTACACCAAAAAGGAGCTTAAGGTACAAAAGTTTAAGGTGTGGAAGTTTAAAATGCTTGCAAGAATTTTAGGCTTTACCTTTGCCGTTAAGCTTATGGAAAACGGCGAGGAGGCAGCTCAGGACGAGTATGAATTTCTGTTAGGCGAGGTTCCCGAAAGCGAGGGCATAAGAAAACAGGAAGAAGAGCACGAAAAAGCACTTTTAGAAATCTTAGACGAGGAAAGGCTTCATTATGTGGGAAGTATGGTACTCGGCATGAACGATGCCTTAGTTGAGCTTACAGGCTCTCTTGCGGGCTTTACCTTTGCTATGCAGAATACCCGTCTTATTGCGCTTTCAGGGCTTATTATGGGAATTTCGGCAACGTTTTCTATGGCATCGAGCGAGTTTTTGGCGGCTAAGAGCGAGGGAAGAAGCGATGCATTTAAGTCGTGTACATACACAGGAATTGCATACCTTATAACTGTTGCGGCGCTTATTCTGCCGTATCTTCTTTTAGAAAATTATATCGTGGCACTCGTTTGTATGCTTTTGGCGGTTATTTTAATTATCGCAGGCTTTACATACTATATTTCAGTGGCTCAGGGCGAGAAATTCCGTCCTAAGTTTTTGGAGATGTCAGCTATCAGCATAGGCGTTGCGATTGTTTCGTTCTTTGTTGGAATTCTGGCTAAGATGTTTTTAGGAGTTGATTTATAATGAACTTGATTCCTGAGGTTAAAAAACTGGAGAAAAAGGGCGGCTTTCTTTTAAAGAATTATATTAAGCCGTTTTTGGCGGACATTGATAATAGAATTTTAAAGGCGGCAGACAAAATTCCCACAGGGGATGACGGCGCAAGCCTTACTGTAAATTATGGCAAAGACATCTCTTCTGAGGCGTACGAGCTTGAAATTACTGAAGATAAAATTATAATTGATGCAGAGGGAGTTCGGGGCGCATTCTATGCTATTCAGACACTTCGCCAGATTTTAAGAAACAAAAATATCCCTTGCGTTAAAATCTCTGACGAGCCCGATTTTTCATACAGAGGAATTTATCATGATGTTTCACGAGGCAAGGTGCCGACGGTTAAGACGCTTAAGGATTTTATTGATAAGCTGGCTTACTTTAAGATAAACTCTCTTCAGCTTTATATTGAACACACCTTTGAATTTGAAGAAACAAAAGAGCTTACAAAGATTACGGGCGCTCTTACAAAAGAGGAAATTCTAGAGCTTGACAGCTATGCTTATGAAAACTTTGTTGAGTTTGTTCCGTCTGTTGCGACATTCGGGCACATGTTTGAAATTCTTGAAATGGAGAAATTCCGTGATTTAAGAGTTTTAAAGGACTACGACAAAAAGCCTAATTTCTGGCTTGACAGAATGAGACATCACACGATTGACCCGCTGAACGAAAAGTCGATAAATCTGATTAAAAGCCTTATAGACCAGTACGCGCCTTTGTTTTCTTCAGATAAGTTTAATATCTGCGGTGACGAGACGTTTGACTTAAAGCGCTACGATTCAGGCGTTGATGCGGGCAAGATGTATCTTGATTTTACGAAAAAGATTGTTTCTGTTGTTCGTTCTCACGAAAAAAAGGTTATGATGTGGGGAGATGTTATGCTAAATCACCCCGAAATTATTCCCGAAATTCCTGACGAGGTTATCTGCTTAAGCTGGGATTATCACGAAGAGCCTGACGAAGAGAAAATTATTCGCTTTAAAGAGCTTGGAAAAACTCAGATTGTATGCCCGGGAACAGGCACATGGAGCAGATTTACGGAAAGAGTTTCAAAGGCTGAGAAAAACATTTCAAAAATGATTGACTACGGCAAAAAGCACGGCGCTGTTGGTATGCTTAACACCAACTGGGGAGACTACGGAAACCCCTGCTCAATCGAGATGGCTATGTATGGCATAGTTTTAAGCGCGGCGAAGAGCTGGAACGTATTAGAAAATCCGGGAGAAGAATTTTATAAAAAGATTGATGATGTGCTATATGGCGGTGAGGGTGCATTTTCTTATTTAAGAAAAGTAAGCGATGTTCACGAGGAGGTCGCAAACGAGTGGAATGCGCTTTGCTGTAAGTATTTTGAATTACGCTTCGGCGAAAAGGCGGCGCGCACCTTCCCTATAACCGAAGAAAACACCTTAATGGCGCAGGAGGAAATGAGAAAAGTTATTTCTGAGCTTTCTTCTTCAAAATGGGAATATGACGAGGCAAGAGAGGAGCTTATTTTAAGCGCCGAGGCTGTTATTATGCTCGCTGAATATTCCTGCAAGCTAAACGGACTTAACTATAAAAAGACATTTGATTTAGAAAAGTGGCTTAATAAGTACAAGGAAAAGTGGCTTAATAAAAACAAGGAAAGCGAGCTAGGTAAAATTTCGGAGATGCTTTTATATATTGAGGAGAAAAAATGAGCGAATATAAGATTTTAAGCCCCGAGATAGCTTCGGCGGTTTTAAAAAGAGAAGAGGGGAAAAGAAAGGTAGAATGCATAAGGCGAGATATGTCGCACGATAAGGAAAATGTGCTTCGACCTGCCTTTGTCCGCGATGTTGAAAAGATTTTAAACAGCCCTTATTATAACCGTTATTCAGATAAGACACAGGTTTTATCGCTTCACAGAAATGACGATATTTCAAGAAGAAGTTATCACGTTCAGTTAGTGTCTCGTATTGCAAGAAACATAGGGCGTATGTTAGGTCTTGACCTTGATTTGATTGAGGCGATAGCTCTTGGCCACGATATCGGGCACACGCCTTTTGGCCACGCGGGCGAGGACTTTTTAAACGAGTGCTATAATGAGGCGACAGGAAGATACTTTAATCATAATGTTCACAGCGTTCGTGTTTTGGACGGGATTTTTAATCACAACATTTCGCTTGCCGTTTTAGACGGAATACTCTGCCATAACGGCGAGTTTGAATTAAAAGAATATGTGCCGTCACGGCTTTCTACTTTTGAAGAGTTTGACCAAAAGATAGAAAAGTGCTACACGGACAAGGGCGAGATAAAGCGTCTTATTTCAAACACGCTTGAGGGCTGTGTTGTAAGAATAAGCGATATGATTGCCTATATAGGAAAGGACCGCCAGGATGCTATCCGCTCGGGGATTATTTCAAATGACGAGATGTTTGAGACGGGAAATTTAGGCCGTCATAACTCGGCAATTATAAATAACTTAATCGTGAGCATTGTCCATAACAGCTTTAAAAAAGACTTTATTATGTTAGACGATGAAAGCTATCTGGCACTTAAAAATGCCAAAAAGCAGAATAATGAGTTTATCTACAGAAGTGTTCAGGTTCGCGGTATTTACGACACTGTGCATTTAATGTTTGAAAGAATGTATAAAAAGCTTTATGATGAGTTATCCTCGGGGGATAAAAACTCGGTTATCTTCCGCCACCATATTGATTTTGTAAAGGACAGAGGTAAGTATTATCTTAAAAATAACTACGAGGATACGGAGAAAAATCAGATTGTTGTGGATTATATTGCAAGCATGACAGACGATTATTTTGTTGATTTGTATAACTACCTTTTCCCGAAGGATACGCTGAAATTAAAGTATGTTGGATATTTTGACTGAAAAAAAGCACCGCAGCTGCGGTGCTTTTTTTTAATACGGCTGAGAAGATGAACGCTTTTTGTGGCGTGGAATCTGGACATCACGGACAAACTTTAACTGGTTAAGCTTCCATAAAATATTGTCCTTATGACCTATGTATTCCATGCTCGGCTCCCAGCCAAGACGGGAGTCAACCTCAACAAGCGGAATTGTTTCCTCTGCATTTTTATATTCTTCTTCTAAAATACCCTCAAGCTCTTTAAAGTACTCGTCTGATGTATCTATTGCATCGGAAGCAAAATACTTCCACTTTGCAAGTGCCCAGCGCTTTATATTGATGCCCGAAACGATGGTGTGCTCGATATATTTTCCAAGGTTAATCAATCTTTCCAGTTCCTCGTTTTTGTTTTCGATTTTTTCCATAATTTCAGTTCCCTCGCGCATAAAGCGAAGTGCTTCAGAAAGTGCCTTTATCTCACGCGGCATACGGATACCGATTCTGTTTGAACCTAAGCGGGGATAGCAGTCATCGTGGTCGGGGAAGTCGGTGTCTACTATTCTTGCACCGAAATGAGCATAGGGCATCTCGGGAATTTTAAATGTCGGGAAGTAACGTGTAAACAAAAACGGATACGCAGGTCCGATACGGAACGCGCCGTACTGGTCTTCGTGAGACGGTGTGAAAAGCTTAATTGCCTCACTCCATAGCTTAAGTGCCTCGCAAAGAATATCCTTATTTTCATCGCCATAGCGAATGGATAACACGTATTTTAAGTTTTCTTCCATTGACTTTTCAGTGTCAGACAGTGCAAGGTTTGAAAAGTCGCCTATAAATGAGGGATAGAAGCCAAAGTGATGGCTTTCCATAAGTCCGCACAAGCCGTACTTTTCGTGCGCCTCAAGCATTCCCTTATAACGCTCCATCCACTGATACGGGAACGGCTCGTAGGGGATTGTTCCTATGTCCCATGTCAAACCGCCTGTATTTGTCATTGAATAAAGCTTTATACCACATTCCTTTGCAGCCTTAGCCTCAGACAAGAAGTATGTTCCGGGGCCTGCAAATGCAAGGTTATAGTCTGTTGTTCTCTGGGTTGCATCATACAAAGGATAGCTTGTTCCCATTTCGTATGTTACAAGAAGAGAAACATCCTTGGGAAGACGCTTTATAAGAGCTATTCTGTGCTCCTCGGGGGCACCGGACCAGTTATATGTCCAGAAAACGATATCCGCTTCGGGATTGTATTTTCTTACTGTGTCACGAACCTTAACAAGCCAGTCTGCATAGTCAAGACAGGGCCACCAGCCGGGATCTGTTCTTGAGTCTGTCGGCGAGTTTTTGATAATGTCCTTTGCATTGGGGTCACGGCTTGCAAAACGAACGCTTTCGCCAACCAGGGTTACGCCCTTTAAGCCGGGGCAGTTTTTAAAAAGCTTTCCGTAGGTTGATTCAAATGCGGCATCTGCATTCGGTTCATCGGGATGGGTAAGCATTTTCAAGTAGCTGTATGCATAAACATCTATACCGTACTTCTTAGCACGATAAATAAGATTGTTAAAATCCAAAAAGCCTACAGTGGTGATGTTAACATCCTTAACGAAAACAAGGATAGCATCTCTTCCTGAGTGCGCAATAGCGTTTAAGTGCGCATCGGGATAATCGTCAATACTGAAGCCCGAGTGTACCATTCTTGGCGAGAAAAGAGGCTTTCTTACAGTTTCTTTTTTAGTAAGATAAGGCGCACGGCGAAGATTCATTTCGGATTCTAAAAAGTATAGTCCCTGAGCGGCTCCTCTGTCATCGTAGCCTGTGATTATAATTTTATCTGAAACTGATGCCAAAAAACCCTTGTAGCTGTCAGCATCTTTTAAGTCAAAGCCTGTTTCTGCCTTTGTTCCCACATAGATATCCGCTTCTTCCATTGTGCCTTTTTTTAGTCTTACAGACACGCCCTGAGAATCAAAAAGATAATCTATAAAGTCTCTTGCAGCGGTTAAAACTACGTCGGAAGCATTCTTGTCTATAACCAACAATGCACCGTCATTTATTACATATTCATCTGAATTTGGCATAAGAGAATAATCTCTTATGTCTTTTTTATGCACTTCGAGCATTTTTTCTTTAAACTCGTACATTTTTTCCTTATGCAGCATACAAAAACCTCCTAGTTTTAGTCACTTAAAATATAGCATAAAAAAATAGAAAAGTATTTGCAAAATTGTAAATCTTTCTTGCACTATTGTAAGTTTTTGCTATTTTTGGAAGGAAAAATGCGGAGTAGTGCAGGCAAGTTGTGAGATAAAATACAGCATAAAAGGAGGTGAGGCAAGTGAGGATTTTAGAGAATATCAAAATTTCAAAGCCGTATCCAAAGCAAAAGGAGTTTTTTTCGTCTAAGGCGAGGTATGTGGCATACGGAGGTGCGCGAGGCGGAGGAAAAAGCTGGGCGGCGAGAGTTAAGGCGGTACTTCTTGCGGCGGATAACAATGGAATACAGATTTTATTTTTAAGAAGACACTTAAATGAGCTAAGAGAAAATCATATTTATCCGCTTTTGCGTTTGCTCGGCAAAAACGCAGAATACAAGGCATCTACGAGAGAGTTTATATTTTTAAACGGAAGCCGTATTGTTATGGGGTATTTAGCTAACGAGACTGACGTTTTGCAGTATCAGGGGCAAAGCTATGACGTTATTTTTATGGAGGAGGCAACTCAGTTTACGGAGTTTCAGTTTCAGGCGCTGACGGAGTGTAACAGAAGCTCGGGAATGTGCGAAAAAATGTTTTACCCGAGAATGTATTTTACCTGTAACCCCGGTGGCGTGGGGCACGAGTGGGTTAAAAGGCTTTTTATTGACAGGATATACAAAAATTCAGAGCGTGAAGAAGATTATTCGTTTATCCGTTCGGGCGTTTACGATAATCCCTTCCTTTTAAAAAATTCGCCCGATTATGTAAGAAGCCTTGAAAATCTTCCCGAAAAAAGGCGAGAGGCTATGCTTTTAGGTAACTGGGATATTTACGAGGGGCAGTATTTTAGCGAGTTTTCAAGAGACATACACGTCTTATTTCCGTTTTCCATTACAGACGATTTTAAAAGGTATGTTTCAATCGACTACGGACTTGATATGTTCTGCGCCTTGTGGATTGCAGTTGATGCGAGCGGGCGGTGCTTTGTGTACCGCGAGGTTTATGAAAAAAACATTATAATTTCCGAGGCGGCGGAGATTATTAAAAAGTTAAGCGAGGGCGAGAGGATAAATATGTATTTTGCGCCTCCCGATTTGTTTTCGCGCCGTCAGGAGACGGGAAAAAGCGCAGTTAACATTTTTTCAGAGCACGGACTTGTTTTTTATAAGACTGACAACAACCGAGTAAACGGGTGGTACGCCTTAAAAGAATTTCTTACGCCGAAAGAAGATATTACGGGCGAGAAAAAGCCACGGCTTATGATTTTTGAAAACTGCAGAAATCTTATCCGCACACTTCCCGCACTTACCTTTGATGATAAAAACCCGAACGATGTTTCTCAAAATCCGCACGAGCTTACTCACGCTCCCGATGCGCTTCGTGGGTTTGTTATGTCTTCTGCTGTGAGGGGCGAGAAAAGAAACACAAAAAGTACGGTTAAGAGCGGTTTTGAAAGTTTCTTGGATTACGGAGTTTAAGGCGTGCGACACACAGGGTCGCACGAGAGAAAAGTGAATAGTGAAAAGTGAATAGTGAAGGAAAAAACTCCGAAGGAGTTTTCACAATAATTATTCATTATTCATCATTCATTTATTTTAGGAGGTAATATGAAAAAACTTAAAGAAAAAAGCATTAAAAGAATTTTAAGACTTATAAACAAGAGGCTTAAAAGGGCAGAGGAGCTTGAAAAAGAGGACGGCGAGGCTTCTTTAAAGGTTTTAAAAAATGACGAGCTTATCAAGATTGCCAATTTTGTTTTAGGTCTTAATGAAGAAAAAGAAGAAAAAGGCGAGAGCCGTGATGTGAGATTTATACTTGACGGCGAGATTGAAGAGTGGAGCAAATAGAAAGGAGAAATTATGCAGACAGGAATTTTTACGCTTTTAGGTGTTATTTTAGGTGCGCTTTTAACAAAAAAGGACATTAAGTTAAATCTTTTTAAAAAGAGCGAAAAAAACACCTTAAAAGAAGAGGAAAACAGCATTATAAAGCAGTGGGAAAACTTACTTAATTATGACGGAGGTGTAAAGTAAATGGAAAACAATGTTTTAACGCCTGAGATGGTCTATAACCAGTACAAAAAGGGCGTTTTGTACAACGAGAGCATAGGTCTTTACGATACGGTGGTTAAAAACGAAAACTTCTTTATCGGAAAACAGTGGGAGGGAGTTTCAGCGCCCGATCTGGACAAGCCTGTGTTTAACATTTTAAAAAGAGTTTCAAACCTTTTTATTTCTATGATTGTTTCAGACGATATAACGGCATCTGTTAAGCCGTATTCTGCGGGGAATGAGACACTTTGCCGTATTGCCGAAAAAGAGGTTTTAAAGGCGATTGAATTTGCTCGCCTTAAAAAGAAAAACCGCGAGATTTTAAAAAATGCCTGCGTTGACGGAGACGGGTGTTTATATTTTTATTTTGACACAAAAGCACCTACGGGGCAGACGGCAAAGGGCTTTGTTAATGCAGATGTTGTTGATAATACCAACGTTATTTTTGCCTCTTCGGCTTCTTCAGATGTTCAGAGCCAGCCTTACATAATTATTATCACAAGAAAGCCTCTTTCCGAGGCAAGAAAGATGGCACGCTCGTACGGTGTTTTAGAAGATGATGTTTTAAATATTAAGGGCGAGGCATCAGAAGAAAACTTTTACGGCCGTGAAACCGAGGAGGAGGCTGTAAGCATTTACACAAGGTTTTATAAAGAAAACGGACGTGTCTTTGCATCGGTTTCAACAAAGGACCTTTTTATCCGTGAGCCTTTTGATACGGGGCTTTCGTTATACCCAATCGCATTTTTTAACTGGGAGAGAGTTAAAAACAGCTATCACGGTCAGGCGGCGGTAACTGAGCTTATCCCGAACCAGATTTTTATAAACAAGTGCTACGCTATGGGAATGGACTATGTTAAAAAGATGGCGTTTCCGAAGCTTATTTATGATATTAACCGCTTTCCCAACGGCTTTTCAAACAAAATCGGCGAGGCGATATCGGTTGAGGGCGGAATAAATGATGCGGTTGCTTCGGCGTTTTCTATGCCTGATATGTCAAATCAGGTTATGGAGCTTGTTGAAAAAACCATGCAGTACACAAAAGAGTATATGGGTGCTTCCGATGCGACATTAGGTAATGTTAGGCCTGATAATGCGAGCGCGATTATTGCGGTTCAGAAAGCGTCAAATGCGCCTTTGGAATTGGTTAAGCTTTCGTTTTACCAGACGGTTGAGGATTATGTGAGAATTATTTTAGACATAATTTCTGCCTGCTACGGAAAAAGAGAGGTTGAACTTATAACTGACGAGGGCGAAACGATTACCACTCTTTTTGATTTTTCTTCTTTAAGAGAAATTGAATATAACTTGGATGTTAACATTGGTGCAAGCACCTACTGGTCTGAGATTATGCAGGTGCAGACGGCAGACAACCTCTACACCAAGGGCATTATAACTGACCCTGTTATTTACTTAAATTCTCTTCCCGACGGATATGTAAGAAACAAGCAGAAGATTGTTTCGGAGATTGAAAAAAACAGGGATAAGATAAAAATTGCGGAGACCGATTAAAAACGGGTTTTATCTTCTTACGCCAACTTTAGACAAAGCCGAAAGGAAGCTGAATATTTCTTCGGGGGAGAGATCCCCCGAAAACCCCCTTGTGCCGCCGCCAAGCGAAAA
>CALAUK010000106.1 GCA_937892135.1 uncultured Clostridia bacterium
GCACTTCCTGCCTCAAACGAGGAAAGAGAACCCTTAAATGAATCTATTGCTAAAACCGCTTTCATATTATCACCTTTTCTTAATGTGCGTTGTATACTCTTATTTCAGACAAAACTTTCTTTACCTCTTCTTCGGGGAATATCGTTTCGTGCACAACAATACCAACTCTCTTGTCTTCGAAAGCAGATACGCTCATAAGTCTGCCGCCTGTGCTAAGCATTGCAACAGAATTGGAATCAAGTCCTATAAGTGAGTTTGGCATAATCACAAAGTCATAATGACTTTTAAGGAAAATGGCATATTGCCCTATTTTATCCCAGATTTCTTCTTCTGTATAGGCGGACAAATCATATCCATAAATGTACATTTCCTCTTCATATGTCTGTCCCACTTCGCACTTTTCGTCAAGCCCTACCACAGAACCAAATTCAGGCACATCGGGAGAGGCGGTATAGAATGAAAGCTTTCTTGCATCAACGCCATCAACCGTATAAAACTTATCATCGGCGCCTGTGTATGTACCTGTGTAGGAAGAAGAACTGTCAACAAAAATTGAAGCCATATCTTCAAGCCAGTAAACATTAAAGTCAAGTGCCTTTCCAATATCACGAAGCCAGAAGTAGTTATTTCCGTTAATGTTATATGAGCTCATTGAAACCCATTTTCCGTCAACATACACGCCCGAAACTGCTTTTACTGCCGTTTTATCCGTTCCGTCGCCAATTTCAAGCTCGCCGCCTACTTTAGAGTAGGGAGATTTTGAAAAAAGAGAAATTTCTTCTTTTTCCTCGTCCCACTTAACTGAAAAGCCCTTGTCCGACAATACGCACACCAATGCATACGCTATATCACGAAGCTTAAAATAGCTCTGGTCGTTTATGATATATGACTCAACCTCTAACAGGCTTCCGTCAATATAAACGCTTGATTTTGTGCTGTATGCAATTTCAGTCCCGCTCGCAAAAGAAACAGGAACACACAAGCAAATCAAAACTGATGCTAATAGTAATGCCAAAAACTTTTTCATAAGATTTCTCCTTTTCAAAGCATTTTTTCATACAGAAATATTTTACCACAAAAAAGCCATTTCGTCAACTTTACACTTGAAAAAAAACGATAAAAATGATATAATTGATGCATACAGAATTTTATGAAATAAAATTCTAAAAAGCTGTCGCTTTTTCGTGCTCTTATGAGCACTGCATCAATTGACGGCGTCGCAAAAATCTCCTTGCGAGCAAAGATTTTTTCTTCTGGTAGACTATTTTTAAATCAAATTAACGGAGTTTTTTTATGACAAAATCTGAAATTGCAACACAAAGTATAATTAAAAGATACAGAAAATATCTGTGGAGTAAATTCACAAAGGCGCTTAAAGAATATGAGCTTATAAACACGGGCGATAAGGTGTGCGTTTGTATATCAGGCGGAAAAGATTCGTTTCTTATGGCAAAGTGCATCCAGCAGCTTCAAAAGTATTCTAATACTCCCTTTGAGGCAAGGTATGTTGTTATGAATCCCGGATATAACAAAGAAAATCTTGACAGGATAATTAAAAATGCAAAGGAAATAGAAATCCCGATTGAGATTTTTGACAGCGATATTTTTTCGGTGGTTGATAACACGGGCGGAGGCTCGCCTTGCTATCTTTGCGCAAGAATGAGGCGAGGCTGCCTTTACAGCATCGCAAAAAGCCTTGGCTGTAATAAAATTGCGCTTGGGCATCACTATGACGATGTTATTGAAACGATACTTTTAAGTATGCTCTACGGCGGAGAATATAAAACCATGATGCCAAAGCTTCACAGCACGAATTTTGAGGGTATGGAGCTTATAAGACCCTTATATTATATTCGCGAGGACGATATTATTCAGTGGGCAAAATATAATGAATTAGAGTTTATAAGATGCGCCTGCCGTTTTACCGAAAACCTTGAAAAAAACGGCGCTCGCTCGGACTTTGAGTCTGACTCAAAGAGGCTTGAGATTAAAAATTTAATAAAGCTTTTAAAAGAGAAAAACGAAAATGTTGAGTTTAACATTTTCAAAAGCTCATACAATGTGAATATGGGCGCAATTATAGGCTATAAAGATGACGATGGAACAAAGCATAATTTTTTAGACACCTACGATTTTGAATAAAACGGTTGCTTTTTTTATCAGGTTGTGTTATCATAGTGTTAATTAAATATGGGGCTTATTTTTAAGCCCCCTTTATTTTGAGGTATTTTATGAACGTTTTTGATTTTGACAAAACAATTTATGACGGAGACTCTACTTTTGATTTTTACCGTTTTTCTATTTTTCGCCACAAAAAAATCATTTTAAGGCTTCCGAGAGTTTTATATGATTTTCTTTTGTATAAGTTCGGAAAGATTACAAAGACGGAATTTAAAGAAAAGATGTATTTGTTTTTAACGGATATTGATGATATTGACTTTGAGATTTCACTTTTCTGGGACAAGCACATTAAAAAGATTAAAAAATTCTACAAAGAAATTCAAAAAGAAGATGACCTTATAATCTCCGCATCTCCCGAGTTTTTGGTTTTTCCCGCATGCGAAAGAATAGGCATAAAACATATGATGGCATCGCGTGTTAATAAGAAAACGGGCGTTTATACGGGCGTTAACTGCCACGGTGAAGAAAAGGTTGTAAGGTTTTTGGAAGGGTATCCAAACGAAGTTATTGATAATTTTTATTCAGACTCATATTCAGATACTCCTCTTGCCCGCCTTGCAACAAAAGAAAGTTTTCTTGTTAAAAAAGAAAAGTTAAAAGAATGGAAATTTTAAAAAAGCACCCAAACGGGTGCTTTTTTTATTAGCTAATAGGTAATAAGGAATAGTGAAGAAGTATGGAAAAAAGTCTCCCTGAAGGAGACTTTTCACATTTTCTCTTCTCTTTTCTCTCTTATCTTTTCACTGAAAGCGTCAGCTTCCTATTATCGCTTCTGCAATTTTTATTCCGTCTGCGGCGGCGCTCATTATTCCGCCGGCATAGCCCGCGCCCTCGCCGCAAGGGTATAAACCCTTTATAGTAATTGACTCTAAAGTCTCACCCCTAAGAATTCTTACAGGTGAAGAAGAACGAGTTTCAACGCCTGTTAAAACTGCATCAGCCATATTATAGCCTTTTATTTTTTTGTTAAACTCAAAAATTCCCTCTCTTAAGCTTTCATAAACAAACTCCGGCAAACACTCTCTTAAGTCCGCTCCACGAACTCCCGGAAGATAAGTAGGACAAACTTTACCAAACTCCTTTGTTTCTCTTCCCTTTAAAAAATCTTCCATTCTTGCGCACGGAGCTTTATAGTCTCCGCCGCCAAGCTCAAAAGCTTTCCTCTCCCACTCTCTTTGAAAATAAACTCCGCCGAGAACATCGTCTGTTTTAAAATCTTCGGGGCGGACATCGCAAAGAAGCGCGGCATTGGCGTTTTTCCCGTCACGAGCGCGATAGCTCATTCCGTTTGTTACAACGCCTCCCTCTTCGCTCGAGGAAGCTACAACAACGCCACCCGGACACATACAAAAGCTATAAACGCCACGCCCGTTTTTAAGGTGCGCCCATAATTTATACTCTGCCGCTCCTAATGACTTTTCATTATAAAAGTTTCCGTACTGCGCCTTGTTTATAAACTCCTGAGGGTGCTCTGCGCGAACGCCTATTGAAAATGCCTTAGGACTCATAGCTGCGCCCTTGTCCTTAAGCATAAAAAACGTGTCTCTTGCAGAATGGCCTATTGCCATAACAACTCCGTCACACGAGATGCGCTCTTCTTTATTATCTCTTATAACGGCTACTTCAGAAACCTTTCCGTCTTTTAAGATTATATCAGTTAATTTGCAGTTAAAATAAACCTTTGCCCCAAGAGAGATTATTTCGTTTCTTATGTTTACTATAACACGCCTTAAAACGTCAGTTCCTATGTGCGGTTTTTTATTGTATGAAATGTCTCTGTCTGCGCCGTGTTTTACAAATGTGTCTGTTATATACTTTAGTCTTAAATCGTTTATGCCGGTATTTAGCTTACCGTCTGAAAAAGAGCCTGCACCGCCCTCGCCAAACTGAATGTTGGTTTTTGTGTCAAACTCGCCTGAAGAAAAGAACTTATCTACCTTTTTAACCCTTTCCTCCATACTACCGCCCTGCTCAACACAGATTACCTCTACTCCTCTTTGCGCAAGAGAATGCGCGCAGAAAAGCCCCGCAGGACCAAGCCCGCAGACTACAATGCGTTTTTTCTCCTTTGACTTTGAAAAAGGCAGGACATACGGAATTTCCTCATATAAAGAAACGTCCTTTATCCCCTTTTTAATAAGCTTTTTTTCTGTCTCGGGAGAAACAGAAAGCAAAAGAGAATAGTTAAGCTTAATGTCCTCTTTTTTTCTTGCATCGATGCTTCTTTTTAAAACCTTAATTTCTTTTATGTCACTTTCCTTTAAAGAGGTCTTTTTTATTATTTGTTTTAGTTTTTCTTCATAAGTATCGCACTCGGGCGAAACAAGAACGGAATTTATTTTAATCATTTTTCCTCCGCTATACCAAAAAGGTGTGCACTTGCGCACACCTTTTTTATTTATTTGTGATATAAAGATTTTGTCTGATATCTTGGCTCGCAGGTTAAGTTTATTCCAAGCGACTTAAACACATTTTTGTCAACCTCGGACAATACAACCGACGAATGAACCTCAAGCCCTCTTAAGTTTTTAAGCTCAGCCATAGCTTTTTTCGCAAGCGAATTTTCAAGAGCACAAACCGAAAGCGAAATCAAAAGCTCGTCTAGGTGAAGACGGGGATTGCGGTTTCCCAAGTGGTTAATCTTTAAGTCTGCAACCGGCTCAATTATTGACGGCGCAATCAGTTCAACCTCATCGTCTATTCCCGCAAGATACTTTAATGCATTTAAAAGCATAGATGCAGATGCGCCCAAAAGCTCAGACGTTTTTCCTAAAATAATAGTTCCGTCTGCCATCTGGATTGCCGCTGCAGGTGCGCCTGTCGCCTCAGCTTTCTTGTTAGCCTCTCCGCATACCTTTCTGTTATCAGAAGTAATATTTAGCTGCTTCATAAGCATATCAATAGCCAAAACCTCGCCGTTGTCACGGTTTGACTTTAATCTTTCAACCAAAGCATTATAGTATCTTCTTATAACCTCCTGCTTTGCCGCATCGCACACAACTTTGTCGTCTATAATGCAGTTTCCTGCCATATTAACTCCCATATCAGTAGGAGATTTATACGGGCAAGTGCCGTAAATCTTTTCAAACATTGTTTTTAAAAGAGGATAAACTTCAACATCACGGTTGTAGTTTACGGCAGTTTCGCCGTATGCCTCAAGGTGGAAGGGGTCTATCATATTAACGTCCTGAAGCTCTGCAGTTGCCGCCTCATACGCTATGTTTACGGGGTGTTTTAAAGGTAAATTCCAAACGGGGAAGGTTTCAAATTTAGCGTATCCCGCATTAACTCCTCTTTTATGCTCATGATAAAGCTGAGAAAGGCAAGCCGCCATTTTTCCGCTGCCGGGGCCCGGTGCGGTTATAACAACAAGAGGTCTTGTTGTCTTGATAAAGTCGTTTTTACCATAGCCCTCTTCACTTACAATGTGCGCAACATCGTAAGGATAGCCCTCGATAGAATAATGGTGATAAACCTCTATTCCCATCTTCTTTAAGCGCTTTTCAAACTCAAGAGCTGACGGCTGAGACATAAATCTTGTAAGCACGACACTGCCCACCATAAGACCAAGCTTTGTAAAAGCGTCAATAAGGCGAAGAGTCTCCTGCTCGTATGTTATGCCTAAGTCTCCCCTCTTTTTACTCTTTTCGATATCGCCTGAATTTATGGCAATAACAATCTCAAGCTTGTCACGAAGCTGAGTGAGCATCCTTATTTTACTGTCCGGCTCAAAGCCAGGTAGTACCCTTGACGCGTGGTAATCGTCAAAAAGCTTACCCCCGAATTCAAGATACAGCTTGTCGCCAAAAGATGCAATACGCTCGATAATATGCTTTGACTGCATTTTTATATATTTGTCATTATCAAAACCGATTTGCATTTTTACATTCACCCCTACTTTTCCCCTTTATTTTTTACCTACATTTATTCTCGTTAAAGCACGCTCAATCTTAAGTTTAGCCAATGCGTACTCACGGTCTGTCTTTTTGAAGCTTTTAAGTTTATCTTCTGCTTTTTTCAGTGCTTTTTCAGCTCTTTTAATATCAATCTCGTCTTTCCATTCAAATGTTTTTGAAACAATCGTGGCTTGCTCTTTGGTAACTGAAATCATACCGCCCGAAACCGCCGCCTCGCGCACGTTTCCGTCTGCATCAGTGATTTTCGCTCTTCCCGTTTTAAGAGGCGAAACATAGTTTGCATGATTTTCCAAGATGCACACATCTCCCGCTATGGTTCTTACGATTACACTTTTTGCTTTTCCGGAAAATAAAATTCCGTCAGGCGTTACAATTTTTAAATTATACTCACCCATTTTTTATTCACCTCGGTTTATTTCATCGATTGTTCCAATGAATAAAAACTTGGACTCAGGCACGTCATCGTGCTTTCCCTCGATAATTTCACGAAAACCGCGAACTGTCTCAGAGATGGGAACAAACTTACCCTCCATACCTGTAAACTGCTCTGCAACCGAGAACGGCTGAGACAAAAAGTTAGTTACCTTTCTTGCACGGCTTACGATAAGCTTATCTTCATCTGAAAGCTCGTCCATACCCATAATCGCAATAATATCCTGAAGCTCTTTGTATCTTTGTAAAATTCTCTGAACCTCTCGTGCAACCTCGTAGTGCTCTTTTCCCACAATGTCGGGAGATAAAATTCTAGATGTCGACTCCAACGGATCAACCGCAGGATATATACCCATTGATGCAATCTGCCTTGAAAGAACTGTTGTTGCATCAAGGTGAGCAAATGTTGTCTGCGGTGCAGGGTCAGTTAAGTCATCTGCGGGAACATAAACTGCCTGAACAGATGTGATTGAGCCTTTCTTGGTTGAAGTAATTCTTTCCTGAAGAGCGCCCATTTCTGTTGCAAGTGTCGGCTGATAGCCAACGGCTGAGGGAACTCGGCCCAAAAGCGCCGAAACCTCACTTCCCGCCTGAGTAAAGCGGAATATGTTATCTATAAACAAAAGTACATCCTGACCTTTTTTGTCACGAAAATACTCTGCCATAGTAAGACCTGAGAGCGCAACTCTCATTCTTGCGCCGGGCGGCTCGTTCATCTGACCGTACACAAGCGCAGTCTTATTTATAACGCCCGACTCCTTCATTTCGTTATATAAGTCGTTTCCCTCTCTTGTTCTTTCGCCTACTCCCGAAAATACGGAAATACCGCCGTGCTGCTTTGCGACGTTGTTTATAAGCTCCATAATCAAAACTGTTTTACCAACGCCCGCACCGCCGAAAAGACCAATCTTACCGCCCTTTGCATAAGGCGCAATAAGGTCAACAACCTTTATTCCTGTTTCAAGGATTTCCTCCGATGTTTCCTGCTCTGCGTAGCTTGGAGCAGCCCTGTGAATACACCATTTTTCCTCGGTTTCGGGATTTTCTTTATTATCAATAGCGTCACCTAAGATATTAAAAATTCTGCCGAGTGTCTCATCGCCTACGGGAACCTTTATTCCCTCGCCCGTGTCATACGCTTCAATTCCACGAACCAGAGAATCAGTAGGGCTCATTGAAATGCACCTTACAACATCGTCTCCTATGTGCTGCGCTGCCTCTAAAACAGTTTTCTTGCCGTTATAGTCTATTACAATGGCGTTTAAAAGCTCGGGCAAATTCCCGCTTTCAAACTTTACATCTATTACGGGGCCCATAATTGAAATTACACGGCCTATGTTCTTTTTTTCCATTACTTTCTCTCCTTTATTTCAGCGCTTCTGCGCCCGAAACAATCTCTGTAAGCTCTTGTGTTATCATAGCCTGTCTTGCGCGGTTATAATGAAGATTTAAATTATCTATCATTTCCGCCGCATTCTTGTTTGCATTTTCCATAGCGCCTCGCCTTGCGGCAAACTCTGACGCCTGAGCCTTTAAGACCGCTCCGTATATCATTCCTGAAATGTACTCGGGAACAATCTTTTCAAAAACTGACTCCGCTCCCGTTTCGTATATAGTCACTTCACGGCTTTTTTCTTTTTCGTTTTCCACTAAAACAGGCAAAACCTTTTTAATTTTCGGCTCTTGTGTTAAAACCGAAACAAACTCTGTGTATGAAATATAAAGCTCATCAAAAGTGCCTTTTTTAAACTCTTCTGCTAAAAGACGACCTATCTCGTCGCAGTCACCTATATCCACTGCCTCGGTTATATGGTAATTGTTTTTTATAACAAGCTCTTCGTTTTTTGAAAAAAACTCGTTTGCCTTTCTGCCAATCGGGAAAACCACATATTCCTCGCCCGCCTCGGATAGTACTTTCTTTAAGAGGTTAATGTTGTAGCCTCCTGCAAGACCTCGGTCGCCCGCGATAACAACAAAGCACTTTTTATTATTTTCTCTTTTTTTAGTGTACACCGAAGAGAAGTCAGTGTTGTTTTTTGCGATATCGTCTAATGTATTTTTTAAAATATCAAAATACGGCGCTGACAAAAGAGCTTTTTCTTTTGCACGGCGAAGCTTACTTGTTGCCACAAGCTCCATAGCCTTTGTTATCTGCATGGTGCCTGACACGCTTTTTATTCTGTTTTTTATATCCTTCATCGAAGAAGCTGCCATTTAAATCACCCTAAAAATTTTTCCGTAAACTCTTCTACTGCTTTTTTAAGCATTTCTTCAGTTTCCTTTGACAAATCGCCTGTGTTTAATATATCTGCCTGAATTGTCGGATACGCTCCTGAAATATAATCTGTTATTTCTTCCTCGTATCGTGATACGTCTTCTAATTTAACATCTTTTAAGAAGTTATTTACAACAGCATATATTATAATTATCTGATTTACAACTGATACAGGCGCATTTTTATTCTGCTTTAAAACTTCAACAATTCTTTTGCCCTGCTCTAAGCGGTTTTTCGTGTCTTCGTCAAGGTCTGAGCCAAACTGCGCAAAGCTAGCAAGCTCACGATACTGAGAATACAAAAGCTTAAGACGCCCCGAAACCTTTTTCATAGCCTTTATCTGCGCTGCGCCGCCAACTCGGGAAACTGATATACCCGGGTTTACCGCAGGCATAACACCGCTACGGAACAGCTCAGACTCTAAGAAAATCTGACCGTCTGTTATAGAGATAACATTTGTCGGGATATACGCCGAAACATCTCCCGCCTGAGTTTCTATTATGGGAAGAGCGGTGATTGAGCCTCCGCCTAATTCATCTGAAAGGCGGGCTGCACGCTCTAATAGTCTTGAATGAAGATAAAATACGTCACCGGGGTACGCCTCACGACCAGGGGGACGGCGGATTAACAAGGACAGTGCACGATATGCCACCGCATGCTTTGACAAATCGTCATAAACTATTAAAACATCTTTTCCCTTGTCCATAAAATACTCAGCCATGCTGCAGCCTGAGTATGGCGCAATATACTGCATGGGAGCAAGCTCTGATGCAGTTGCGGAGACTACTATTGTGTAGTCCATAGCGCCGTTTTTAGTTAAAGTATTAACCACCTGAGCAACAGTTGATTTCTTCTGCCCTATCGCAACATAAATACAGATTACGCCTTTTCCTTTCTGGTTTATAATAGTATCAGTTGCAATAGTGGTTTTTCCTGTCTGACGGTCGCCTATAATAAGCTCTCTCTGACCTCTGCCTATGGGAATCATTGAGTCTATCGCTTTGATTCCTGTTTCAAGAGGAG
>CALAUK010000107.1 GCA_937892135.1 uncultured Clostridia bacterium
TTATCTTGACGGTAGAGGATAGGTGTATCCTTTCCCCACAAAACGCCGTAACGGATATTATTTTCAGCAAGTCCGCCTATTATGTAGTCAAGCATAATAACTAAAACATATCCTGAAAAATTTTGCACGGGAGGCGCAGCGACGCCCCCTAAAAGCATTTGTAAAAGCGCATAAACAACAGCCGTTAAAAGCCCCCATTTCCACTCTGCAACGATTGATGCTACAATTATTGGCACCATACTAGCCAATGTTACAGAGCCTCCCTGAGCCCATTTAAACGGCAATACAGACGAAAGCCAGGCAAGCACAAACGCTACCGCAGCCATCATCGCGCAAACTGTGATTTTTTTTGTTTTGTTCATTTAAATATTCCTCCTTAGTGTGATGAATAAATGAACGCAAGACAAACAAAAATGCTGTGCCAAATAAGACACAGCATTAAAATGCATATTATTCCTACGTTGGCATTATCCAAATCAGGTTTTCGGGTCGAAGATTTAATCTTCCTCTCAGCCTGTTAAAACAAGCTCCCCGTTTTTATTTTTAATTGTCCGGACAAATGTATTATACATAAAAAATAAACATTTGTCAACATTTTTTTAGTTTTCGGCATTCGCCTTAAGCTTTTCTGCCTGATCTGCAGTGTTTAAAGCATCTATAATCTCGTCTAAATCTCCGTCCATAACGGCTTCAATTCTGTGAAGTGTAAGTCCGATTCTGTGGTCTGTAACACGACCCTGAGGGAAGTTATATGTTCTTATTCTTTCACTTCTGTCGCCTGTTCCGACCTGGCTTTTTCTGTTTTCTGCAATTTCTGCGTTCTGCTGTGCGCTTATAAGCTCAAAAAGCCTTGAACGAAGAATTTTCATAGCCTTATCCTTGTTTTTGTGCTGGCTCTTTTCGTCCTGACAGGAAACAACAAGACCTGTCGGCAAATGAGTTATGCGGACTGCAGAGTCAGTTGTGTTAACGCACTGACCGCCGGGACCGCCCGCGCGGAATACATCTATTCTTAAATCGTTCTGGTTAATCTCAACCTCAACCTCCATAGCCTCGGGCAAAACCGCAACCGTAACTGTTGAAGTGTGAATTCTGCCTGAAGACTCTGTTGCGGGAACTCTTTGAACTCTGTGAACGCCGCTTTCAAATTTAAGGCGTGAATATGCACCCTGACCTGTAAGCATAAAAGAAATTTCTTTATAGCCACCAATATCTGTGGGGTTTGAGCTTAGTATTTCAACCTTCCAGCGTTTAGCCTCTGCATACATAGAATACATTCTAAAAAGGCTTCCTGCAAACAAAGCAGCCTCTTCGCCGCCTGCGCCACCTCTTATTTCAATAATAACGTTCTTTTCATCGTTAGGGTCTTTGGGCAAAAGAAGAATTTTAAGCTCTTCAGAAAATCTTTCAATGTCTTCTTCACATCTTTCAATTTCAGAATAAAGCATTTCGGAAAATTCCTTGTCCTGAGGCTCTTCCAAAAGCATTTTTGCTTCGTCTATCGTTTCTTTTGCAGACTTATATTCCCTGTATTTTTCAACGATGGACGTAATGTCAGATTGCTCTTTACATAGCTTTCTCCAGGTATCGTTGTCCGCGATTATTTCAGGGTCAGCAATCTTTTTCGAAAGCTCATCGTATCTTGTTTCAATAAATGCCAGTTTTTCAAACATACTGTTTCTCCAATCTATCTGTATTCACGCTTAATTGATTTATCAATCAAAATGGGATTTATCTCAAACGAAACTTTATCTCCCGTGTATGCCGTAATGTCGGTAATATCTACAACAACATTAAACATACTTACTCTTCCCAAAATCGGGCATTTTTTGCCGTTTATACGTGCATAAACTTTTTTGTCCTTAATAAGAGATAGCATATCATTTATTGCATAGCGCACACAATCTAAAAAACGGAAAGTGTCGTTTGCTTTAATAACGCCGAAGCCGTCCATATATCCAACGGGTACAACGGCAATTTTTGTTTCTCTCTTTGTTGTATATGTGTTCGCATAGCCTATGTTATATCCCTTTGGCAAAATCTTTGTTTCAATAATTTCGCTCTCAAGGTGGGCAATTCTCTTTAAATGAAGGCAGTTTTCACCAATAATTCTTCCTAAAAACGCAGAGCCAACACGAACTGCATCAAGGTGCATATCAGGATACTTTAAAAATGCGCTTGAATTTGAAATGTGCAAAAGCTTAGTGTCAATCTCTCTTTTGTTTAAATCTAAAACGAATGCCATAAAGCGATTAAACTGAGCTTTGGTGTTTTTCACACTTTTTGAAAATGAGTCTGAAAAATGAGAAAACGTTCCAACAAGTTCGCAGTTTTCCAAAGATAAAACAGCCTTTGCAGCATCTTCAGGCTTTGTATATAAGTAACCGAATCTTCCAAAACCCGTATCAACTGCAAGCTGATATTTTATTATCTCGTCAAGCTTTTTTGAAACAACGCCTAAAACAGATGCTGACTCGTCAGACGAAACTGTTAAAACTATTCCCTTTTTTATAAGCTCTTCTGCTTTTTCTATATCGCAAACGGGAGTTAAAAGCATAACATTCGCATCACACACCGCCTCTTTAACGGCTATAGCCTCTTCGGGCAGGCAAACTGAAAAATCACGGATGCCATTTTCATAAAGAAGAGAAGAAAACTCGCCTATTCCAAGCCCGTATCCGTTACCCTTTACCATTGCGATAACCTTTGTGTTTTTGGCGTGTTCTTTTATTTTATTGATGTTTTCAATTAAATCAGCTTTATTAACTACAAGCCTTTTCATCTTACTGACCGCCTTTGTTTTTCTTTAAATAAAATCTCCGTCTGAGTTCACGATATGTTTTTTCACCTTTTTCAACCAAAAAATACATAAACGGATTAAAAACATAATCCAATGTGCCGACATATTCGACTCTCTCTGCATTAAAGCCCATTTTAAATCTTAAAAGACCGTTAGTTTCATCAGCATCGCTCGGTACACCGCGGAAATCATATATATCGCAGTTTTCCTCGATTGCCCACTTCATCATTTCCCACTGCATAAGATAATTCGGCATAGCATTTCGGTTTTTGTTTGAGCTTGCGCCGTAAAGATAACAAACAGTGTTTCCGTAAAGAATGGAAATTGCGCCCGAGATAACCTCACCTTCGTATTTTACAAGGTAAAGGCGCATCATATCGCCTAATGAGTCATACATTTTTTCAAAGTATTCAAGTGACCTCGGCATAAATCCGTCTCTTAAACCGGTTTCAACCATAACATCATGGAAAACTTTTAAGTCTTCTCTTTTGCCTATTTCAACGCTGCATCCTTTTTTTATTGAAAGTCTTATATTATAACGATGCTTTGAGTGAAAAGAATCAAAAACCTCTTCCTCAGTCATACCTTTAATATTCTTTTTAACAACCACATTAGGCTGAATTGCCTCAAAATCCTTAGCCTCAATTATCTTAAAGCCCAAATCGGTCATAATATTTTTAAACTTTTCATCGCCCTTTTCGATATCAGGGTCGATTTTTAAAACATAGCTTTTGTGTTTTTTTGCAAGCTCTTTTGCAGAACTTATAAGCTCAGCCATTGTTTCTTTATCATAAATATCACACACAGGTCCTCTTTGAGAATACATTAAAGTAGAATTAAAAAAAGGAACCTTTCTTATCAAAAGAGACATAGAACCCTTTATCTTTCCGTTCTCATCAAGGCTTAAAACAACCTCATTTTTCCACATATCCTTAAGTTTTGCCCACTCGGGATACTGCGCAAAATTAGCTCTCGGGTGATTTTTTAAAAACTCTTTATATTCATTTAATTTATCATCTGTTAAAAGCTGCATAGTAAAATTACCTTTCGTTTTAAGTTATCCATAATATTTTATACTACTTGCTAAGTTTTGTCAAGTCGGGAATGTTTTTGGCGAGCGCATGATTTGTAAACTCTTTTTTGTCGGTTACCTCTACTAAAATCTTAATAAACGGAGGAAAATCAATCTCTTCATTTTCTTCTTTTAATTCAACCTCCAAAAAGGCAAAAGTGTCCCAGAAATCAAAAATATCAATCTCGAAAATATGCTCGCCGTATTCAAATGCAATTCTTGTTTTTTTAATCGCATTTAAGCTTTTATCAGCCATTTTTAAAAGGCTTTCGTATTCTTCTTCTGAAATAACTTTTTCGTTTTCAATTCTCTTAATGTCAGAAATTCTTTTCTTTTCGGTATATGTATACTCGGTTTTAGAAGAAAACTCTCTTTTTCTGACCCTTGCATTTATGTTTTTATCTGAAAGGTCAAGATAAGTTTGTGTTATCTTGGATGCTTCTGCTTTAAAGTTTTTTAAAATATAATCTGTGTCGGGCAAGCTTATAAGAAACTTTCTTTCTATTTCGTAATTCACGTGCCTTCCCTCCCATTTGTAAAATAATTTTTAAAAAGTATTGCTTTTTCTGCCATTTTCCGCTAAAATATTTATGTACGCAAGCTTAAATAAAATTCAAGCGACAGAAAGGCAGTTTTAATTATGAAAAAATTTCTAAATGATTTTAAGGCATTTGCTCTTAAAGGCAACATTGTTGATATGGCTGTCGGCGTTGTTATCGGCGGTGCTTTCGGCAAAATTGTAACATCTCTTGTTCAGGATATCATAACTCCTGTTATCAGCGTTTTAACAGGTAAGGTTTCTTTAGTAGACCTTAAATATGTTTTAAGCGCAGCAGAGCTTTCAGAGGCAGGCGAAATTCTTAAAAATGAAGTAGCAATCAACTACGGCTCATTTGTTCAGTCTATTATAGACTTTTTAATTATCGCTCTTTCAATCTTCGTTGTTATCCGCATTATGATGAAGGCTCAAGAATCTCTTGCAGCTCTAAAGAAGAAAGAAGAAGAGATTAAAGAAGAAGCACCCGCTAAAAAGCCTGATGATATTGTGCTTTTAGAAGAAATAAGAGATTTACTTAAGAAATAATTTAAAAGGCCGCCTTTGGCGGCTTTTTTTATTTCAGGTATTTTGAAACAAGCTTTATATATCTTCCGCCAAAGGAAACTGATGTGATACGGCTTAAGGGAACGTTGGCTCTTTCTTCTTCCCAGAAGCCTGTATCATTAAAGGTTTTTAAGATAATTTCACCCTTTTTTACTTCTTCGATTTTTCCCTCATAGAAATAGTTTTCCTCATAGCCTTCGCACTGAATAATAACATTTTCGCCTATGTCAGAAAGTTTTCTTAAAAACGGCTTAAGCCCTGTTAAATCAAAATCGGACTTGGCTTCAAAATCGCATAGTCCCTCGCTTTTTAAGATGCTTTGTAAAAACTTTTCCTCGTCTTCTGAGAAAGCATCGGTAATATCCTGAGTGCGAATAAGACGAAAGCCATCAAAATCAAGATTATAGACATTTTTTAAAAGCACTAAGCTATCTGACATGCCTAAAATGAACCCATACACGCTAAGAGAATCTATCATCTCGCGGTTTATAGCTACAAGAGCTTTTTCCTTCAAGCAATTTTTAAGTGTCTCCATTACCATAACAAAACCTCATTTCTTTTTGCGCTTCATTTTTCTCTTTACTAACTTTTTTGTAGATACCTTTTTTGCAACTGCACTTTTTTGTTTTTCTTTTATTATCTTTTTTGCACTTTTTGCCTTCTTAATATCAGTCACTTCAAAATCAATACGCCTTAAATTTATATCAATGTGTTTCACCCTTATTTTAACCTTGTCACCAAGGCATAAAACACGATTCTTTCTCTCGCCTCTTAAACGGTAGAAATCTTTTTCATAAACATAGTAATCATCAGACAAGTCGTTCATTGAAACAAAGCCCTCAACGCCGTTTTCAAGGCTTACAAAAAGCCCGAATTCAACAACAGATGAGATTTCTCCCTCAAAAGTATCTCCGATAAAGTTTTTCATATATTCGCAAGCCTTAAGCTTATCAGCCTCGCGTTCGGCCTCAACTGCGCGTATTTCATATTCTGTTGAAAACTCTGCTACTTCGCTTTTTTCTGCCTCCTGCCCCTTTAAGCTTTCTCCCGCTAAAAACGAAGAAATAACTCTGTGAACATGAAGATCAGGATAACGGCGTATAGGCGAAGTAAAGTGAAGATAATTTTCACAGCCTAGGCCGAAATGGCCTAAGTTATCAGGCGAATACATAGCCTTTGTCATACACCTTAAAACATTTGAGCTTATTGCATAAAAGTTTTCTTTTTCCTTTAGCTTTTCTATTGCCTCAGAAACAGCTACGGGAGTTATCTCGCCCGAAAGTGCTACATTATAAAACCTTAAAATATCTCTTAAGGCAGTTGCCTTTTCGCCGTCAGGTGCTTCGTGAATTCTATAAACAAACGGCAAGCGATGCTTTTTTCCAAACAGTGCAACAGCCTCGTTTGCCATAAGCATAAACTGCTCTATAATCTTGTTTGAAATTCCCTCTTCGTATTTAAAAACATCTGTTGCTTTTCCGTTTTCATCTAATATAAACTTAATTTCGGGCACGCTGAATGAAATATACCCCTGCTTCTCGCGCCTGTTTTGTAAGATTTCGGCTAATTCGCGCATATCAAAAAGCATATCATGAATATCTGAATATTTTTTCTTTTCTTCTTCTGCCAAAGTGCCCTCTAAAAGCTTTGTTACAGTTTTATATGTCATGCGGTGCTTTGAGCCTATAACGCCTTTAACGATTTTGGTGCTTATAAACTCACCCGTTAAGTCAATTTCCATAATAACCGAAAGGCAAAGCCTGTCAACACCTTCGTTTAAACTGCATATTCCGTTTGACAATTCTTTTGGAAGCATCGGGACAACACGGTCAGGAAAATAAACGCTTGTTCCCCTTCTTCTTGCATCTTTATCAATCGGCGAATTAAACTTAACATAAGAAGACACATCTGCAATATGAACATACAGGATAAACTTTTTATCTTCTCTTGTAAGGTATATAGCATCGTCTAAATCTCTTGCGTCCTCGCCATCTATCGTAATAACATTAAATTCGCGAAAATCCTCTCTTTTTGAGATTTCGTCTTCTGATACAGTATCAGGAATGTTTTCTGCCTCGCTTTTTGCCTCGGCTGAAAATTCATTCGGAATATCAAAAATTCTTAAAAGACAGCTCGTGTCCGCTCCAAATGAGTTTTTTTCTGCAATTTTTTCTTTAAAACGAACAACACAGGGCGCATTTTTATATGGGTATTTTAAAATATCCGCCTCAATATAATCTCCGTCCTTTAAAGAAAGAGAATTATCACGGTTTATAGAAAAATTAACAAAAGAAAGACTTTTTTCAAAAGGTACAAAGGAAATTGAAAAACCGTCTCTTACAAACGTTCCAACGATGGTTTTAAGCCCTCTTTTTAAAACACTTACAATTTCGCCCTCGGCGCACTTGTCTTTGGCTTTTTCCTTAGTTACCTTTACTCTTACTGTATCATTTAAAAAGGCTCCGTTTAAATTATCCTCAGGCACGAAAATCTCTTCGTCATCTGTTTTAACAAAGCCGCCCGTCTTAACAAGGCTTAAAACACCCGTTTTAACATCAGTATCAGTAGCCTTATATCTTCCCTTTTTGTTTTTTAATAGTCTGCCCTCTTTTAAAAGAGTATCTAAAAGCGAGAAAAAGTAGTCTTCATCGGCTTTATTCACATTAAGACTTACCTTAATCTCATCTGCTGTCATAGGTTTATACTGTGGACTTTTTAAAAAGCCCAATAACTTTTCTTCTTTTGTCATTTTTTTCACTTTCCTTTACTAAAGATATTTTAACACAGTTAAAATAGATTTGCAAGCATATATATTTTTGTGCATTTTTAAGCTTTTCTTGCGCTTTTTAAATAAAAATTTTTATAATATCCGCTTTTTTTTGAAATTACTTGATTAATCTTAGAAAAAATGGTATAATACTAATGTTTTATTTTAATTTACTCAAGAGGTGGACTTATGAATTACTTTAAACTTTCAGAAATGTCAAACGAGCAGAAGAGTTTTATATTAAAGCGTGCCGAGCTTGACATTTCAGAGCAGATGAAAATTGCAAAAGAAGTGTCTGATGACATAAGAGTTCGCGGCGACGAAGCCGTTTTGGAATACACAGAAAAATTCGATAAAATAACTCTTACTAAGGATACCATGAAGGTAACTAAAGAGGAAATTGAAACTGCTTATGAAAGACTTGATAAAAAGGTTTTAGAGACTATTGCCTATGCCGCAAAGAATATTCGTGATTTTCACGAAAAGCAGATGCCTGAGGAAATCTGGTTTACTCACACTGATGACGGACTTATGGTTGGCGAAAAGACAACACCTATCGTTGATATCTGTCTTTATGTTCCCGGCGGAAAAGGAAGCTTCCCATCAGTTTTATTGATGCTTGGTGTTCCCGCTGTGGTAGCTGGTGTTAAAAAGATTGTTGTTGTAACACCTCCTAACGCTAAGGGCGAAGTTGACGATGCAATTTTAGCGGCGGCTAAGATAATCGGTATAACTGAAATATACAAGGTTGGCGGAATTCAGGCGGTTGCTGCCGTTGCATACGGAACAGAAACTATTCCCAAGTGCCACAAGATTTTAGGCCCCGGAAACAGCTATGCAACAGCGGCAAAGAGAGTTTTATCAAACTACATAGATGCAGGTCTTCCTGCAGGTCCCAGTGAATCTATTATTTTGTGTGACGAATATGCTGATCCTCACAAAGCCGCTCTTGACTGGATGATTGAGGCTGAACACGGCCCCGATTCTGCAGCGCTTTTGGTAACTCATCATAAGGACTTGGCAGACAAGGTTATCCCCATCGTTGAAGAGCAGCTTAAAAAGCTTTCAGAAAGAAGAAGAAGCTTTATTGAAACAAACTTTTCAACATACGGCGGCATAATTTTAACAGATTCCCTGGAAGAATCAATTAACTTTGTTAACGAATATGCCCCCGAGCATATGGAGGTTATGTGTAAAAACCCGTTTGATATACTTCCTAAGATAGAAAATGCCGGCGAAATACTTTTAGGTGAATATGCGCCTATAACTCTTTGCAACTTCCTTTTAGGACCTAATGCAATTCTTCCCACAGGCGGATTTGCAAAAACATATTCATCTGTAAGCGTGTTTGACTTTTTAAAGCGCTCATCTATCGGTTATGTAACAAAAGCAGGCTTTGAGAACGTTAGAGAAAAGGCAGATTTATTTGCATCAACCGAGGGCTTTGAGGCTCACGCTCTTGCAGTAAGAGAAAGAAAATAATTTTTAAGGAGATAAATTATGAACGAGATTAAAGTTTCAAGAAAGACAACAGAGTCTGTTATGAAAGTAGTAATTTCCCCCGCTCCGCTTAATGAAGATTACAGAAAGAAAATTAATACTCCCCTTGCATTTTTAAATCACATGATTGAGCACATCGCATGGAGAGCAAACTTAAATATTGAAACAGAAGTTAAATTAGATGAGTTCTTTTTAGCTCACGTTGTAGCTGAGGATTTGGGAATTGCGCTTGGAAAGGCTTGCGCAGAATACATAAAAAGAAATTCCTCTGTTGGTTTTTCTTCTGCCCTTTCAATTATTGACGAAGCAAAGGCAGAATGCGCATTAAGCTTCGAAAACCGCTCATACATAGGCTTTTCTTCAAATGTAGACATTCCCGAAAGAGTTGAGGATATGGCATCTGAAGACCTTGAAGTGTTTTTGGAAGGCTTTTGCCAGGGCGCAAACTGCACAATGCACATTGATATTTTAAAGGGTACAAATGCGCATCATATCTGGGAGGCAGCTTTCAGAAGCTTCGGCCTTGCTTTAGGCAGAGCACTTGAAGTAAACGAAGCAAGAAAGAATATGACAAGCAGTGTTGCAGGTGCAATCGACTGGATAATTGAGTAACATTCCCCC